>DASWHU010000397.1:0-5467 GCA_036398035.1 Alphaproteobacteria bacterium
CGATTTGGCTAAGGTCGCGCCCGCGAATTGCGAGCGAACGGGACGTGGTGGACGGATGCGGGTGATCCTGGCCCAACCGCGCGGCTTCTGCGCCGGCGTCGAACGGGCGATCGAGATCGTCGAAAGTGCCATCAACCGCTATGGCAAGCCGGTCTATGTGCGCCACGAGATCGTCCACAACAAGCGGGTGGTCGAGGAGCTGCGCGCCAAGGGCGCGGTGTTCGTCGAGGAGCTCGACGAGGTGCCCGAGAACGGGGTGACGGTGTTCAGCGCCCACGGCGTGTCGCAGAAGGTCACGGACGACGCGCGCCGGCGCGAGCTGCCGGTGATCGACGCCACCTGCCCGCTGGTCGCCAAGGTCCACAAGGAAGCGCAGCGCTACGCGGCGCAGGGACGCCAGGTGATCCTGATCGGCCACAAGGGCCATCCCGAGGTCGAGGGCACCAGCGGCCGCGTGCCCGGCGGCGTGCTGCTGGTCTCGAGCCCGGGCGAGGTCGCCCAGCTCGAGGTGCGCGATCCCAACATGCTCGCCTACGTCACCCAGACGACGCTCAGCGTCGATGACACCCGCGAGGTGATCGACGCCCTCAAGGTGCGCTTCCCGACCATCGCCGGGCCGTCGCTGCGCGACATCTGCTACGCCACCCAGAACCGCCAGACCGCGGTCCGCCGGCTGGCCAGCGAGGTCGACGTGATCCTGGTGGTGGGCGCGCAGAACAGCTCGAACTCCAACCGCCTGCGCGAGATCGGCGAGGAGACCGACGTGCCGAGCTACCTGATCGACGACGCGCGCGCCATCGACCCCGCCTGGATCGCGAACGCGCACACCATCGGCATCACCGCCGGCGCCTCGGCTCCCGAGCAGCTGGTCCAGGAGGTGATCGACCGCCTGCGCGAGATGGACGAGGTCGAGGTCGAGGTGCTCGACGGCGTGGCCGAGACGGTCCAGTTCAAGCTGCCGGCCGAGCTGTCGGCGGAAGGGTCGTAGGGGCGGCCGGTGGCGGTTCCCCTCGAGCAGGCGGTGCGGGTCGGCGCCTATGTGCTCGCCCAGAAGCTCAAGGGCCGGCGGCGCTATCCGCTGGTGCTGATGCTCGAGCCGCTGTTCCGCTGCAACCTCGCCTGCGCCGGCTGCGGCAAGATCGACTACCCGGACGAGATCCTGAACCGAAGGCTCAGCGTCGCCGAGTGCCTGGCCGCGGTCGACGAGTGCGGCGCGCCGGTGGTCTCGATCCCGGGCGGCGAGCCGCTGCTGCACAAGGAGATCGACCGGATCGTCGCCGCCATCGTGGCGCGGCGGAAGTTCGTCTATCTGTGCACCAACGCGCTGCTGCTGAAGAAGAAGCTGCACCTATTCCGGCCGAGCCGCTACCTCACCTTTTCGGTGCATCTCGACGGGCTGAAGGACGACCACGACCGTTCGGTGTGCCAGGACGGGGTGTTCGAGCGCGCGGTCGAGGCGATCCGCCTCGCGCGCGATGCCGGCTTCCGGGTCAACGTCAACTGCACCGTGTTCGACGGCCACGACCCCGAGCGGCTGGCCGCGTTCTTCGATTTCGCCCGCGACCTCGGCGTCGAGGGCGTCACCATCTCGCCCGGCTACGCCTACGAGCGCGCCCCCGACCAGCAGCACTTCCTGTCGCGCGAGCGCACCAAGCGGCTGTTCCGCAACGTGCTCGCGCGCGGCAAGGGGCGGCGCTGGCGGTTCAGCCAGTCGGTGATGTTCCTCGACTTCCTGGCCGGCAACCAGAGCTTCGGCTGCACGCCGTGGGGCAACCCGACCCGCAACGTGTTCGGCTGGCAGCGGCCGTGCTATCTGCTGGGCGAGGGCTATGCGGCGAGCTTCGCCGAGCTGATGGACGGCACCGACTGGGACTCCTACGGCACCGGCGCCTACCAGAAGTGCGCCAACTGCATGGTCCATTGCGGCTACGAGCCGACCGCGGTCAACGCGACCGTGGCCCGGCCGCTGACGGCGCTCGGCCTGTGGCTCACGGGCGTGCGCACCGACGGCCCGATGGCGGCCGAGATCGAGCTGTCCGGGGCGCGCCCGGCCGAGTACGTGTTCGACGCCAACGTGTCACGCTTTCTCGCCGGTGCCGATGTCGGCGAAGGCGAGGCCGCCGACCGCTCCGGCCGCCGCGAGCACGCGGCGTAACGAGTCCCGCGCGCGCCGGGCATCGAGCGCGCAGCCGACCAGCGATCCAACTCTCAGCGGCCGTGCCGCGGCCCAGCCGAGCGCCACCAGCGGCGCGATCGCGCCGTCCGCGCGCACGCTCCGCGCCAGGCCGTCCGGGACCGAGCGCCCGGCGCCGTCGGCGACCGCGCGCACTGCCGCGAACGGGATGCCCGCAACCGCCGCCGCCGCCGCAACGGCATGGCTTTCGGTGTCCACCGCGTGCGCGCCGGTGGCCGCATGCAGCGCCGCCTTGTCGGCGGCCGCAAGCACCGGCGCATCGGCGCCGCACAGCCCGCCCTCGACCACGTCGTCGTCGCCGATCAGCGCCGCGACCAGGCGCGTCCGCCAGGCGGCATCGGTGTCGTAGCGGGTGCCGTCGGGCGCCACCACCGAGCGGGCGACGATGACCATGCCGGGCCAGGCGGTGGGCTTGAGCCCGCCGGCGAGGCCGACGCTCGCCAGCGCCGCGGCGCCGTCCTCGATCAGCATGCGCGCGGCGCGGAGCGCGCACTCGGGCCCGGGCCCGGCGCAGGCGACAGCGATATCGACATCGAGGTCTTGCCTAGCGATGGCGCGCCGCACCAGCCGCGCCTCGGCCTTCAGGCCGGTGACGATGCCGACCGCCCGCGGCGTCGCGGGCGCGCTCAGATGCCCCACGCCGGCCGTTGGGCGTTGCCTCGTGTCAACATGCGGTAGCGTGCCAGAGCCCACAGCGGGAAATAGGCGGCATAGCCGTGATAGCGGAGGTAGAAGACGCGCGGGAATCCGACCGCGGTGTACCAGTCCTCGTGCCAGCGCGCGCCCGCGCGCGGCGCCGCGAGCAGGAAGTCGACGCCGCGGCGGACGGCGTCCGAGTCGGCCTCTCCGGCGGCCATCAGGGCGAGCAGCGCCCAGGCGGTCTGCGACGCGGTGCTCGCCTTGACCTGGTCGCGCCGGTCGGGCCAGTAGCTGGCGCCGTCCTCGCCCCAGCCGCCGTCGCTGCGCTGGCGCGCCTCGAGCCAGGCGACCGCGCGCCGCACCATGGGGTCGTCCGCGCCGATGCCGGCGGCATTCAGCGCGCACAGCACCGACCAGGTGCCATAGACATAGTTGGTGCCCCAACGGCCGAACCAGGAGCCGTCCGGCTGCTGGGTGCGCCTGAGGAAGTCGAGCGCGCGCGCGACCGCGTCCGACCGGTTGCCGAGACCGGCCTGGCACAGCGCGCCGATGCAGCGGGCGGTGACGTCCTCGGTCGGCGGGTCGCGCAGCGCGCCGTGGTCGGCGAACGGGATGTGGTCGAGGTAGGCATAGGTGTTGTCGACGTCGAAGGCGCCCCAGCCGCCGCCCGTGCCCTGCACGCCCTCGATCCACTCGCCGGCGCGGGCGATGGCCGCGGCGAAGCGCTCCGGCGCCAGGCGGTGCAGCGCCATCATCGCCACCGCGGTATCGTCGACATCGGGATAGTAGTCGTTGCGGTATTGGAACGCCCAGCCGCCGGCCCTCAGCCCCGGGCGGGACTGGCGCCAGTCGGCCGGGCCGTCGAGGATCTGCCGGTCCTCGAGCCAGGCGCAGGCGGCGGCGGCACGCGCCCGCGCGTCCTCGCCGCCCGCCTCGAGCAGGGCGTGCGCGGCGAGCGCCGTGTCCCACACCGGCGACACGCACGGCTGGCAGTAGGCCTCCTCGGCGCCGACCACCAGCAGCCTGTCGATCGCGCGCCGGCAGGTCGCCCGCTGCGGATGGTCGCGCGCATAGCCGAGCGCATCGAACGCCATCAGCGCGTTCGCCATCGCCGGGAAGATGCCGCCGAGCCCGTCCTCGCCGTTGAGACGCTCGGTGGTGAAGCTCATCGCGCGCTCGATCGCGCGTGCGCGCACGCCGCCCGGCATCAGCGGCTCGGCGGCGCGCAGCACCCGGTCGAGGCCGAGGAACGCCGCCGCCACCGCGCCGCGGCGGGCGAAGTAATGCCGCTCGTGCTCGGGCGGGGTGGTGAACAGCTCGCGCACGTCGATGTTACGCGGATTGCGCGCCCGCGGCTTGAGCGCCGTCAGCACCAGCAGCGGCGCGATCACGGTCCGCGACCAGTACGACACCTTGCTCATGTGGAACGGGAACCAGCGCGGCAGCAGCATGATCTCGGCCGGCATGGTCGGCACCGCGCGCCACGGCACCTGGCCGAACAAAGCGAGCGCGATGCGCGTGAACACGTTCGCTCGCGCCGCCCCGCCGCGCGCCAGGATCGCCTCGCGCGCGCGCCGCATATGGGCGTCCCCGGGGTCGTCGCCGATCAGCTTGAGCGCCAGGTACGCCTTCACCGAGCACGAGATGTCCGCCTCGCCGCCGTAGAACAGCGGCCAGCCGCCGTCGGCGCCCTGGCGGGCGCGCAGATAGCGCCCGATCTTGGCCTCGAGCGCGGCGTCGATCTCGTCGAGGTAATGGCCGAGCATGACGTGCTCGGCCGGGATGGTGCAGTCGGCCTCGAGCTCGAAGCACCAATGGCCGTCGGCGCGCTGGCCGGCGGCCAGCGCCGCCGAGGCCTCGTCGATGACGCGGTCGAGTTCCGCCGCCGCAGGCGCGCGCGCGGCCCCTAGCGCCCGCCCCCGCATCGCACGGCGTGCCCGCTCACGCGGACTCGGACGCCGCCGCGATCGCCTCCTCGCGGCCGAGCGCCGCCAGCGCGCAGGCGACGATGTCGGGCGCGCACAGCCCGGCCTCCTGGTACTGGCCGCGCGGCGTGCCGTGGTCGATGAACCGGTCGGGCAGCACCATCGGGCGGAACTTGAGGCCGCGGTCGAACATCCCGGCATGGGCGAGGAAATGCATCACCTGGGCGGCGAAGCCGCCGATCGCGCCTTCCTCGATGGTGATCAGCACCGCGTGCTCGCCGGCGAGCCGGCGCACCAGGTCCTCGTCCATCGGCTTGGCGAAGCGCGCGTCGGCGACCGTCGTCGACAGGCCGCGCGCCGCCAGCTCGTCGGCGGCGGCGAGGCACTCCTGGAGGCGCGCGCCGAGCGACAGGATCGCGACCACGCCGCCCTCGCGCACCACGCGGCCCTTGCCGATCTCGAGCGGCCGGCCGCGCTCGGGCATCTCGACGCCGACGCCCTCGCCGCGCGGATAGCGGAACGCCGACGGGCGATCGTCGATCGCTGCCGCGGTTGCCACCATGTGCACCAGCTCCGCCTCGTCGGCGGCCGCCATCACCACGAAGCCGGGCAGGCAGCCCAGATAGGTGACATCGAACGATCCGGCATGGGTCTGGCCGTCGGCGCCGACCAGGCCGGCGCGGTCGATGGCGAAGCGCACCGGCAGGCG
>DASWHU010000398.1:0-2620 GCA_036398035.1 Alphaproteobacteria bacterium
GAGGTCGACCAGGTGCAGCCAGGCGAAGCCGATCGCGGCGAAGGCGCGCGCTTGCGCCGGCGGGTCGGTCGAGAACACGGTCGCGCGCGCCATGTCGCCCTGGACCAGGCGCACGCAGGCGCCGTCCTTGAGGTCGATCGCCGGATAGAGCGTGAGCCGGCTCATCCAAGGTCCTTGACGTAGAAGTGGCCGGCGATCATGCGCCCGTCGACCTTGTGGTAGCGGTCGAGGGTGCCCCAGCGCTCGTAGCCGCAGCTCTCGTAGAGCGCGATCGCGCGCTCCTGGGTGGCGCGCACGTCGAGGCGCATGACGGTGAAGCCCTGCGCGCGCGCCTCGGCCTCGGCCGCCTCGAGCAGCATGCGCGCGAGCCCGTGGCCGCGCGCCCAGGGGGTGACGAAATGGGTGTCGATGTGGGCGGCGAACTGGCCGGCCTCGAAGTTGCGCACCGGCTTGACCAGCTGCACCGAGCCCGCGACCGAGGCGCCGAGCAGGCCGAGGAACAGCTCGCGCTCGGGCACCAGCAGCACGCCCCGCCAGTACGCCTCCAGGCGCTCGCGCGGCGGCGGCTGCACCCAGCCGAAGCCGATGCCGTCGAGGATCGCCTCGACGGTCGCGTCGCACAGCCCGGCGAGCTCGCCGCGCCGGAAGCGCTCGACCTGCTGGACCGCGAGGTCCGCCATCAGGGCCGCCAGCGAAGGAAGTTGCCGATCACCTTGAGACCGACCTTCTGGCTCTTCTCGGGGTGGAACTGTGTGCCGACGATGTTGTCGCGCCCGATCACCGCGGTCACCGGCCCGCCGTGGTCGGTGCAGGCGATCAGGTCGGCGTGGTCCGCGACCGCAAACTGATAGCCATGCACGAAATAGCAGTGGGCGCCGTCACCGACGCCGTCGAGCAGCGGGTGCGCGCGCGCGATCGCGAGCTCGTTCCAGCCCATGTGCGGGATCTTGAGCGAGGCATCGCGCGGCGTGAGCGCGACCACCGCGCCGGGGATCCAGCCGAGCCCGTCATGACGGCCGTGCTCGAAGCCCTGCTCGGCCAACAGCTGCATGCCGACGCAGACGCCGAGGAACGGGCGCGCCTGTTCGATCACCGCACGCGTGAGCGCATCGTGCATGCCGGGAAGGCGCGCGAGGCCGTGGGCGCAGTCGCCGAACGCGCCGACGCCGGGCAGCACGATGCGGTCGGCGCCCGCGACCTCGGCCGCGTCCTCGGTCACCGCGATGCGGAGCTCGAGCCCGGCCTCGGCGCCGGCGCGCTCGAACGCCTTGGCCGCCGAGCGCAGGTTGCCCGAGCCGTAGTCGACGATCGCGACTTTCATGCCCGGAAGCCCGTGCGCCACAGGCGCGCCGCCGACGGCGGCGGCACGGCGTGCGCAAGCTTGTCGAAGAACCTCCGGTCGGCCTCGACCAGGTCGCCGCCAGCGGCGATGCCCGACAGCACCCAGCCCTGGCGCTCCATCTTCTCGCGCCGCCAATCATTGGCCGTGCAACCGACGAAGATGGTGAAGGCGAGGATCAGCGCCGAGCCGGCCGCCGGGTGCAGCCAGTGCGAATCGATCGCGTACTGGACCAGCGCCGGCACCGCCAGCAGCACCAGCCCGACCACCCAAAGCCGGTGGTAGAACGCCCACAGGAAGGTGAGCAGGAACGCCGCCCACGAGAAGCCCTCGCGCACCGCGACCGCGTCCTCGGGCGCCGTCTCGCCCGGCTTCATGTAATAGGTGTAGAGCCGCATCGGGCTTCCTGTTCCCGGACCTCGCGCGCCGCCACGGGCCGGGCGCGCCGCCAGTCAGTTGTCGCCTTCTCCGCCCAGCACGCCCTTGGTCGAGGGCACCAGGTCTGCGATCCGCGGGTCGACCGCGACCGCCGTGCGCAGGCTGCGGGCGAGGCCCTTGTAGCAGGACTCGACGATGTGGTGGGTGTTCTCGCCGTACAGGGTCTCGACGTGGAGGGTGGCGCCCGCGGCCTGGGCGAAGGCGTGAAACCACTCCTTGAACAGCTCGGTGTCGAAGTCGCCGAGCTTGGGCCGCGGCATGGCGACCTTCCACACCAGGTAGGGGCGGTTGGACAAATCGAGCGCGACCCGGGTCAAGGTCTCGTCCATCGGGATCAGCGCACTCCCGTAGCGCAGGATGCCGCGGCGCGCGCCGAGCGCCTTGGCGACCGCCTGGCCGATGACGATGCCGGTGTCCTCGGTGGTATGGTGGAAGTCGATGTGGAGATCCCCCTCGGCCTCGAGCTCGAGGTCGACCAGGCTGTGGCGCGACAGCTGCTGGAGCATGTGGTCGAGGAAGCCGATGCCGGTGGCGATCCGGTATGAGCCGGTGCCGTCGAGATCGACCTTCGCCCGGACCCGGGTCTCAGCGGTGTTGCGCTCGACCGTTGCCTGGCGCATGGCGGGGAGCCCTCGCATGCCTGGATGCGCCGCCCTTTTATCAGCATCATGGCGGGCGAGAAAGGCCCCTCGGCGCGCCTTTCGGCCCCACCCCTTGACCGGGGCGGCGATATCGCCACGTTAGGGGCTGCCTTTCACCGGAACCGTCCCGATCCTGGCCATCTCATGACATCTCGGACCAAGGCCGGCTGGCGCGGCACCACCGTGCTGTCGGTGCGCAAGG
>DASWHU010000399.1:0-3913 GCA_036398035.1 Alphaproteobacteria bacterium
CCGGCGAACAGCGCGCCGCCGAGCACGCGCGGGCCGAACGCGATCTCGTCGCCGGTCCAGGCGCGATAGAGCGAGCCGAGGAGCGGGATGTGCTGGAGCGGGTTGATCAGGTCCAAGAGGTCGTCGAAGGTGAAGCCGTCCTCGCCCCAGAAGGGCGGCGAATCGGCGAGGGCGCCGGCGCCCACGGCGGCCGTCGGGCCGTGGACGTTGCGCCCGCCGAGCGGCGGGGCGGCAATCGGGTATCCGGCTGCGCTGGTCTGGTCCATGGCCGTGCTCGGGTGCGGAAATGCAAGCCGCGGGCCAGGCTCGCGGCCGCGGAATGCCGGGCTTCGACCCGCGCGGGCAATGTCCGGCCCGGCAGGATTTGCCGCTTGTGCGGACCGTCTAGAGCAGGTGGCCGCCGCGCGCGGCCTTGGCCGCCAGGTAGCGCCGGTTGTGCGGGTTGGCCGGCACCGCGTGGGCGACGCGCTCGGCGACCTCGATGCCGGCGCGCCGCAGGCCGGCGATCTTCTCGGGGTTGTTGGTCAGCAGGCGCACGCGGGCGAAGCCGAGCTGGCGCAGCATCTCGGCGGCGACCCGCCAGTGGCGCTCGTCGGCGTCGAAGCCAAGCTCCTCGTTGGCCTGGAAGGTGTCGCGCCCCTGGTCCTGGAGCTGGTAGGCGCGCAGCTTGTTGACCAGGCCGATGCCGCGGCCCTCCTGGGCCAGGTACAGGACCACCCCGCCGCCGGCCTCGGCGATGGCGCGGATGGCGCCGCGCAGCTGGTCGCCGCAGTCGCAGCGCAGGCTCGCCAGCAAATCGCCGGTGAAGCACTGCGAGTGGATGCGCGCGAGCACCGCCGCCTTCGGGTCGGGCGACGCGATCACCATCGCCAGGTGCTCGGCGCCGCCGTCGACCGGGCGGAAGGCGACGATGGTGGTGTCCTCGGCGTCGGCGAGGGGGACGCGCGCGGCGCTGATCCGCTCGAGCGCGGCGGGCGCGAGCCGGCGGTGGCGGTCGATGTCGGCCGCGCGCACCACCAACAGGCCGCGCGCCGCCGCCCAGGCGGCGAGGCTGGCGGCCGCCGTCCGGTCCAGGCTCTTGGTCACCACCGCCGGCAGCAGGCTGGCGAGCTTGGCGAGCTCGACCGCGGCCCCGTCGCGCGCCGAGGCCGCGGCTGGCGCCGGCAGCGCGGTGCCGGCAGCGCGCGCCGCGGCGGGATCGGAGAGGTCGTGGACCAGCGCCGGATCGGGCGGCGCGGCGAGCTGGAGAGCCGCCACACCGCTCGCGGCCGCGGTAATGCCGAGCGCGGCGGCGCGCCGGGCGGTGAGCACGAGCGCCGCCGGCGCGCGCGCCAGGGCGTCGAAGCGGGCGAGGCGGCGCGCCCCGGCATATTCGCACGACAGCACCAGCGAGGCGCCGCCGGCCGCATCCGCCAGCACCACCACGCCGCCGCGGCGCAAATCGCCGATCGCCCGGTCGACGGCGATCACCGCCGCCGGCGCCTCGGCCTCGATCGGCTCGAACGACAGCTGGTCCATCACGCGACCCTTGCGCCGCCGGGGGCGCGGCGGCGGCGCCCGTTATATAGGCGCGCGGCCGGTGCCCGCCAGCGCTAGCTTGCCCCGGCCCGGGCGCGCTAAACTCGCCGCCAGGGTTCGGCCCGGCGAGGGGCCAGGGAGACGGGACCATGGCCAAGGCAACCTGGAACGGCGGGGTGGTCGCCGAAAGCGACCGCGTCGAGCTGGTCGAGGGCAACGTCTACTTCCCGCCCGAGGCGGTGGTGCGCGCCCACCTCGAGCCCAGCGGCACCACCACCTGGTGCCACTGGAAGGGTGTCGCGCACTACTACCACGTGGTGGTCGACGGCAAGCGCAACCCGGACGCCGCGTGGTACTATCCAGAGCCGATGGACGCGGCGCGCCAGATCCGCGACCACGTCGCGTTCTGGCACGGCGTCACGGTCGCACGCTAGCCGCATCCAGGGGGCGGGCGCCGCCAGGGCGCCCGATACGTGACAGGCAATGGAACCGTCGGGAACGCAAAAGCGCATCCTGCTGGTCGAGGACGACGAGACGCTGCGCCAATCGCTGTCCGAGCAATTGCAGCTGCACGAGGAGTTCGAGACCGTCGAGGCCGATTCGGGCGCCTCCGCCCTGAGCGCCGCCAAGGGCCAGCGCTTCGACCTGGTGCTGCTCGACATCGGGCTGCCCGACATGGACGGGCGCGAGGTCTGCCGGCTGATGCGGCGCGGCGGCATCAAGACCCCGATCGTCATGCTCACCGGCGCCGACACCGAGGCCGATACCATCCTCGGCCTCGATTCGGGCGCCAACGACTACATCACCAAGCCGTTCCGGCTCGGCGTGCTGCTGGCGCGCATCCGCGCCCAGCTGCGCCACCACGAGCTCACCGACGACGCCACCTTCGGCATCGGCCCGTACAGCTTCCAGCCCGCGGCCAAGCTGCTGATCGACAACACCAGCCGCAAGAAGGTCCGCCTGACCGAGAAGGAGACCGCGATCCTCAAATACCTGTATCGCGCCGGCGACAAGGTGGTCGGGCGCGAGGTGCTGCTGGACGAGGTGTGGGGCTACAACGCGGCGGTCGCCACCCATACCCTCGAGACCCACATCTACCGGCTGCGCCAGAAGATCGAGGCCGACCCGTCGAACGCGCAGATCCTGGTCACCGAGACCGGCGGCTACCGGCTCAACCGCTGACGGCGGGCGCGGCCAGGCGGCTGAGGACGCGCGCGAGCCAGGCGGCGAGCGCCAGCGCGGCGAGCGCGACGGCGGCGAACAGCGGCCCGACCGCCGCCCAGTCGCCGGCCCGCTCCAGCACCTCGGCGAGCAACATCGGCCCGATCAGCACGCCGATGTTGCGCCCGGTCATCAGCACGCCGAAGCCGCGGGCGATGTCGAGCCCCGGCCCGGCCAGCGCGCCCGGCAGCGCGAACAGGCAGACCGCGGTGAGCCCGGTGCCGAGGCCGTAGGCGGCGAGCGCCAGCACCCCGGCGAGGCCGCTGCCGACCACCGCCATCGACAGCCACACCGCCGCCTGCAGCGCGAGCCCCGGCAGCAGCAGCAGGCCGAGCGGCGTGCCGCGGCGCAGTGCCGCGCCGCCGACCAGGTTGAACCCGATCACCACCGCCGGCGGCACCGCGTAGCCGAGCACGGCGGCGCGCAGGTCGAGGCCGTGCGCCTCGACCAGGAACTGCGGCAGCCAGGTCATGAACGCCATCCACTGGGTGGTCCAGAGCGTGTACAGCAGGGCGCCGGCGAGGATCGCCCGGCGCCGCGCCGGGGACGCGCGCGCGGGCGCGCCGTGCCGCGCGCCGACTGGCGCGGCCGGCTGGGGCAGCAGGCCGCGCCGGGAAAGCCAGGCGCCCCACAGGCCGAGGCCGGCGGCCGCTGCGATGCCCGCGAGCCACAGCCCGCGCCAGGGGTCTAATCCCGCGCTCGCGGCGGCAACCAGGACTGCCGCGACCTGGCCGTAGGGCATCCAGCCGGCGTACAGCGACAGCGCGATCGGGCGCTGGCGGGGGGATGCGCTCTCGGCCACGATCACCGCCCCGGCGACGCCGAGGATCGCGTAGGCGACGCCTTCGAGCGCGCGCGCGGCCAGCATCACGGCGCCGCCTTCGGGCCAGATCAGGCCGGCGCCGCCGCCGGCCGCCAGCAGCGCCAGCGCCGCGGCGAGGAAGCGCCCGATGCCGAGGCGGCTCAAGGCCCGCCCGATCGGCGCCGACAGCGCCAGCCCCGCGACCGCGAACACCGACATCAGCGCGCCGGCGAGCAGGCGGCCGTAGCCGAACTCGGCGAGCATTGCCGGCAGCGCCGGCGGCAGCTTGAAATGGGCGTAGGCCGCGAGCGCGCCGAGCGCGATGCCGAACCCGACCCCGGACCAGCGGGTGCCGTGCGGCGGCGGGGCGGC
>DASWHU010000400.1:0-4901 GCA_036398035.1 Alphaproteobacteria bacterium
AGTTGAACGACTGGAACACGAAGCCGACCTTGCGGTTGCGGACGGCGGCGCGCTCGTCGCCGCCGAGCCGGCCCACGTCGCGGCCCTCGAACCAGTAGCCGCCTGAGCTCGGCCGGTCGAGAAGCCCGAGCAGGTGCATCAGGGTCGACTTGCCGGAGCCCGACGGCCCCATGACCGCGACGAACTCGCCGCGGGCGATGTCGAGCGTCACCCCAGCCAGCGCCTGCACGATCGCGCCGCCGGCGCGGTAATCGCGGGCGAGGTCGCGCGCCCGGATCAGCGGCTCGGCCACCTCAGAACCCGAACCGGAGGCCGAACAGGGCCGGCTCCTCGCGGATCACGGTGCGGCCGACGATGACCTCGTCGCCCTCGCCGAGCGGCCCCTCGACCTGCTCGGTAGCGGTGCCGTCGGTCGCGCCGATGCGGAGCGCGACCGCCACCGGCCTGCCGTCGGCGCCCTTGACCCACGCCACCGCCGAGCTGGCGTCGTCGGGCTCGCCGACATCGCCGCCCGTCTCTCCGCCCTCGGGACGGAAGCGCAGCGCCGCGTTGGGAAGCTTGAGCACGTCCCTGGTCTCGTCGACGACGACGCGCACGATCGCGGTCATGCCGGGCAGCAGCAGGAGGTCCGGGTTCTCGGCCGAGATCACCACCGTGTAGGTGACCACGTTCTCCACCACCTCGGGCGCCTTGCGAATCTGGACGACGGTGCCCTCGAAGCTGCGGTCGGGGAACGAGTCGACCGTGAACGTGGCGGTGGGCCCGACCCGGATGCGGCCGATGTCGGCCTCGTCGACCTTGGCGTGAAGCTCCATGCGGCGCAGGTCCTGGGCGATCTCGAACAGCTTCGGCGCCTCCAGGCTGGCCGCCACGGTCTGGCCGCGGTCGACGTCGCGCCCGACCACCACGCCGTCGATCGGCGAGCGGATGACGGTGCGGGCGAGCTCGATCTCGGCCTGCTCGAGCGCCGCCTGCTTCTGCGTTACCACGGCGCCGGCGTTGACGACCTCGGCGCGGGCCATGCGCACGGCCGCCTCGGCGCTCAGGATCGCGGCGTCCTCCACGAGCCTTTGCGCCTTCTCGGCGCCGAGCGCCGACGCCGCCGCCAAGTGCTCGGTCCGCGCGCGGTCGACCTCGCTCTGCGACATCGTGCCCTTCTCGGCCAGCGCCTCCTTGCGCTCGAGGTCGCGCTTGGCCTCCTCCAGGCGCGCCGCCAGCCCGGTCGTGCGCTCGTCGACGACCGCGCGCGCGGCGCGCGCGTTGGCGAGGTCGGCCTCGGACTTCTCGGCCGCGGCCTGCTCGATCAGCACCTGGGCCCGGGCGACCTCGAGCGCCGCCTCGGCCTCGCGCACCTTGGCGGCCAGGATCGACTGGTCGAGCCGGGCGATGGGCTGGTCCTTGGCGACCTCGTCGTTGAAATCGGCGTGGACCTCCGCGACCTGGCCGGAAAGCTGCGAGCTCACCTCGACGGTGACCACCGCCTTGAGCGTGCCGGTGGCGGTGACCGTGGTGATCAGGTCGCCGCGCTCGACCGGCGCGGTCACGTAGCTCACCTCGCCGCCGGCCGCGCGCGAGCGCAGGCCGACGACCGCCGCCCCGACCAGGCCGAGCAGCACGATGACGATGAGCGCGCGGATCACGGGCCTGTGGTCCTCCTCGGGCGGCAGCGGGCCTCAGTTACAAATGTGGGGCCGCGGCGGGGTTCGGCCATGCCGGCGGCCACGGACGTCGGGCCGACACGCAGCGACGGCTCGGTGATCCATCCGGATTTCGAGCCCACGAGCCTCGGGGAGCATCGCTGCAAGCTCGGCGGTGTCGTAGACCACACCGCCTGGATCTCCTCACGGGGCGCGAGGCCAGCTGCCGCGATCAGATCGAGCTCGAAGAAACGCGGAGGGGACGAGCGCGATCGAGGCTTGACTCCGTAGTATGGTACGGCCGGTAGCATCGAGGCTCGATCGAGGAGGACGCATGAGGATTGCCGAGGTTTCAAGGCAGGCGGGGGTCGGCGTCGAGACGGTCCGGTTCTACGAGAGCCGGGGCCTGATCCGGCGGCCGCCGCGCCCGGCGACCGGCGGCTACAGGGAGTATTCCGAAGACACGGTTCGGCGCATCCGGTTCGTTCGCCGCGCCCAGCGGCTCGGCTTCTCGCTCAGCGGGATCATCGAGCTCCTGGAGCTCGAAACCGTGCCGGGCGCCCGCTGCATCGACGTGCGCGAGCGCGCGATCGCCAAGCTCGCCGACGTCGAAACGAAGTTGGAACGGCTGGGCCGGATCAAGGGCGCGCTCGAAGAGCTGGTTCGCGCCTGCCCCGGCCAAGGCCCGGCCAAGAGGTGCTCGATCCTGGCGGCGATCAAGTCCGGAGACCTGCACCTCGAGGCGACAGGCAAGGAGGAATGAGATGGCGAACAAGCGGCGCAAGATCGAGATTTTCAGCGCGGGCTGCGCGATCTGCGAGGATGTCGTCGAGACGGTCCGGCAGGCGGCGTGCCCGTCGTGCGACGTCCGGGTCCTCGACCTGAGGGCGACCGAAGTGCAGCGGCGGGCGACCGAGCTCGGCGTCAGATCGGTCCCGGCGGTCGCGATCGACGGCCGGCTTGCCGAGTGTTGCACGACCCGTGGCGTCGACGTCGAGGTGCTTCGCGCCGCGGGACTTGGGCAGCCGGTGGCATAGCGGCGGGCGGCGCATGAAGGCGCATCTTATCGCCGCGGGCGGCGTTGTTTCCGCGTTGGCGGCGTCGGCGTGCTGCGTCGGACCCCTGCTGCTCGTCTCCCTCGGCGTGAGCGGCGCCTGGATCGGCAGCCTGACCGCATTGGCGCCCTACCAGCCGGTCTTCCTTGGCGGCGCGATCCTGTGTCTCGGCCTCGGGTTCTGGCTGGTCTATGGGCGCGCCCGGCGGGTCTGCCCGGTCGATGCCGGCGCGGGCGCGAGGCGATTCCTCGTGGGCTTTCTGGGGGTCAAGGGCGCGCTGTGGCTTGGAACTGCACTGGTCACGCTCGCGGCAGCGGTCGATTTCGGCCTGCCCCTGTTCTTGTGAGGACGAAAATGAAGGCTCGTGTGCTTGGTGCGATGCTGCTGGCGCTGGCAGCCCCGGCGGCGCTTGCCGGCGAGCGGACGGTGACCCTGTCGGTCGAGCGAATGACCTGCGAGCTGTGTCCGATCACCGTCGCCAAGGCGATCGAAAGGGTTGCCGGGGTGGTTGATGTCGCGGTCGATTACCAGGCCGGCACCGCGGTCGTGACGTTCGACGACGACGTGACGACATGGTCGGAGGTCGCCGCGGCCTCGACCAACGCCGGTTATCCGGCGCATCCAATCCAATAGCGCGCTCAATGGAACTCGACTCCACCATCACCTGTCCGCATTGCGCTCACGCCGCGACCGAGCGGATGCCCACCGACGCGTGTCAGTATTTCTACCAATGCACGCACTGCGGCGTGATGCTGCGGCCCAAGCACGGCGACTGCTGCGTGTTCTGCTCTTACGGCACCACGCCGTGCCCGCCGATGCAGGCCGCAGCGACCGGCGCGGGTTAGGCCGATGTGCCGAGGCTCTATTCAGGCAAGTCGGCCGGTTTGCGAGTCGGCACGTCTCAAGGCGCCATAGCCGCGAGCGCGGCTTCGAGGTCGGCGGCGGCATAGTGCACGCCGTCCTTGATGACGGCGCGGATTTGGCGGGTGTTGCGGATGTCGGCGAGCGGGTCGGCCTCGAGCAGCACCATGTCGGCGAGCTTGCCGGGGGCGATCGAGCCGAGGTCGGCGCTGCGGCCCAGCGCGGCGGCGGCGCCCAATGTCGCGGCCTTGAGCACCTGGAGGGGCGCGAGGCCCGCCTCGGCCATCAGCTCGAGCTCGCGGTGCAGCGCCGGGCCGTGCAGGTTGCCGATGGTGCCGGCGTCGGTGCCGGCGGCGATGGTGACGCCGGCGGCGGCGAGGCGGCGCAGGTTCTGGTCTTGGATCGCGCGCACGTCGCTGACCGCCCAGTGCGGCCACGCCGCGGCGCTGGCCGTGCGCGCCCCGCGCGCCGGGTGGTCGGCCTTGAGCCAAGGCGGCAGGTGGCGGTCGTCGATCCAGGCGATGTCGTCGAGGGTCTCGATCACCTGCGGGTCGCCCAGCCGGCGCTCGATGTCGCTGTAGTCGAGGCCGCGCAGGAACACCTCGCGGTAGCCCTCGTAGACCAGCAGCGTGGTGACGTAGACCGTGCCGCGCTCGGCCAAGAGCGCGACCAAAGCGTCGTCGACCGGCGCGTCGTCGATGCTGTGCACGAGCTGGTCGGCGCCGGCCTCGACCAACGCCCGGGCGAGCGCGAGCTGAGTGGCATGGACGCACACCTTGAGCCCCTGCGCGTGAGCCTCGTCGATCGCCGCGCGCGCCCAGGCGAGGTCGCTCGTGACCCCGCCGACCCGCGGCAGGAAATGGATCTTGATCAGGTCGACCCCGGCGCGCACGTTGGCGCGCACCGCCGCGCGCGCCTCCTCCGGCGTCCTGATCCAGCGGCCATGGGCAAGCTCGCCGAGGAAGGCGGCCTGCCGGTAGGTGGCGAGCATCGGCCCGGACAGGGCGACGCGCGGCGCGGGCACGGTGTCGGCGAGCGCCTTTATCTCCAGCGACCATGCCGGCCCGCCGCGGTCGACCACGGCCGTCACCCCGCTCGCCAGGTAGCGCAGCAAGGTCGCGGGCAGCGCCGCGCGCACCCGCGCCAGCTCGTCGGTCTGGTAGTCGCGGATCGCGCGCAGATCGAGATTGGACGGGCTCGAGTACAGGCCCGCCGAGTTGGCGAGATGGACGTGGGCGTCGATCAGCCCCGGGATCAGCCACAGCCCGCGCCCGTCGATGATGCGCGCGCCGGCCGGCACGGCGACCGCGGCCGCGGCGCCGAGCGCGGCGATGCGCGCGCCCTCGAC
>DASWHU010000401.1:0-4079 GCA_036398035.1 Alphaproteobacteria bacterium
GCAGTTAGGCAAGCAAACAAGCGGCCGGCAAGCGCAGCGCGCCTGTCGGCCCGACCGTGAGCGTGTCAATGAACCGGCTGTCGTCCTTCGAGACGCTCGCTTCGCTCGCTCCTCAGGACGAGGACCTGTCGTGACTCAATCATTGCCTCACCCTGAGGAGCGCCCAAAGGGCGCGTCTCGAAGGGGGCGGCAAGAACGCCCCAGGCTCTGACACCGCCCCATGCTCGATCCGACCCTGATCCTGGTCGACGGCGTCGTCTACGCCTCGTGGCTGTTCCTGGTCGCGGTCGGGCTGACGCTGATCTACGGCGTCATGAACATCCTCAACGTCGCCCACGGCAGCCTGTATGCGCTCGGCGCGTTTACCGCCGCGTGGGCGGTCGGTGAGTATCTCGGCGGCGGCGGGTCCGAGGCGGCGACCTATGTGCTGCTGCTGCTGTCCGCGATCGCGGTCGGGCTGGTGTTCGGCGTGGTCATCGAGCGCGGCGTGCTCAGGTGGATGTACGGCCGCGACGAGATCGTGATCGTGCTGGTCACCTACGCCGTGTTCCTGATCCTCGAGGACCTGATCAAGCTGGTATTCGGGGTCCAGTCCTACATGCCCTACCAGCCGCGCAACCTGCTCGGCTATGTCAACGTCGGCGCGATCCCGTTCGCGGCCTACGACTTCTGCCTGATCGCGCTTGCGGTGGTGGTCGGGCTCGCGGTCTGGTTCGGTGTCAACCGTACGCGCCCGGGCAAGCTGCTGCACGCGGTGATCTACGACCGCGAGATCAGCCGCGCGCTCGGCATCGACGTGACGCGGGTGTTCACGGTCACCTTCGTCATCGGCGCCATGCTCGGCGCGCTCGGCGGCGCCGCGACCGCGCCGATGATCTCGGTGGTGCCCGGGATCGGCGTCGAGATCATCGTGCTCGCCTTCGCGGTGGTGGTGATCGGCGGGCTGGGCAGCATCGAGGGGGCGGCGATCGGCGCGCTGCTGGTCGGGCTCGGGCGCACGCTCGCGGTCAACATGCTGCCCGAGGTCGAGCTGTTCATCGTCTACGGGGTCATGGCGCTGGTGCTGGTGATCCGCCCGCAGGGCCTGTTCGGGCGCGCGGAAGCGCGCAAGATCTGACCATGCGCCGCGACCTGACGCCGGCGGCACTCACCATCGCGCTCGCGGTCCTGCTCGCCGCCGGGCTGGTGCTGCCCGGCTGGGCGGTCAACACGGTCGCGCTGTCGCTCGCCAACGGCCTGGTGGTGCTCGGCCTGATGATCCAGATGCGCGCCGGCCTCGTGTCCTTCGGCCAGGCGCTCTATTACGGGCTCGGCGCTTATGCCGCGGCCCTCGCCGACACCTTCCTCGGCGTCACCGACTTTGCCGCCCTGCTGGTGATCGGGGTCGCGGCGGCGGTGGCGGTGGCGTTCGTGCTCGGCTTCCTGTTGTCGCGCTACCGCGGCATCTTCTTCGCCATGCTCAGCCTGGCGCTGTCGATGATCCTGTTCGGCCTCCTGGTCAACAGCGCCGCGCTCGGCAGCACCGACGGCTTCGGCGTCTCGCCGCCGACCTATTTCGGCACCGTGCCCGCGGGCGACTCGCGGCTGAGCTTCCAGCTCTACGGCCTGGTCTGCTTGCTCGCCTATGGCGCGGCGTGGGCCGCGCATCGCTACCTGAATTCGCCGATGGGCTATATCGGCGAGGCGATCCGCGAGAACGAGGTCCGGGTCGAGTATCTGGGCGCTTCGGTGCGGCGCGCGATCCACCTCAAATACGTGCTCGCGGCCGCGGTCTCAGGGCTAGGCGGGGTGATCACCGCGCTCCTGATCGGCCACGTCACGCCCGAGGACTTCGTCTACTGGACCAGGTCGGGCGAGTTCGTGTTCGTCGCCATCCTGAGCGGCACCGGCAGCGTCGCGGCGCCGTTCATCGGCTCGATGCTGTTCGAGCTGGTGCGCACCTACGCGCTCGAATACGCGCCCGACTTCTGGCAGATGCTGCTCGGCGCGACGCTGTTGGTGGTGATCCTGTTCCTGCCCGGCGGGCTGTGGTCGGTGGTCCGGCTGGCCACCGGCAGGCGCTGAGATGGCGGCGCTCCTGGCGGCCGAGGGGCTGAATAAGCGGTTCGGCGCGGTGGTCGCGGCCGAGCAGGTGTCGCTGTCGGTCGAGGCCGGCGAGACGGTCGGCGTGATCGGCGCCAACGGCGCCGGCAAGACCACCTTCGTCAACATGGTCACCGGCTATCTCAAGCCCGACTCGGGCGCGATCCGCCACGACGGGCGCGACATCACCGGGCTCAAGCCGCGCCGGATCGCCCGTCTCGGCATCCACCGCTCGTTCCAGATTCCGCAGATCTTTCCCGAGCTCGCCGTGTTCGACAACATGCTCATCGCGCACGGCATCGCGCGCGAGACGCGGCCGGGGGCGTGGCGTGCCTTGCTCGACGCCGACATCGCCGCCCGCGCCGAGCAGGACCTGTCGCGCTTCGGTATTCTCGATTACCGCGACCAGGTCGCCGGCAAGCTGCCGCAGGGTGTGCGCAAGCTGTTGGACATCGCCATGGCGATGGTCGGCGATACCGGCCTGATGCTGCTCGACGAGCCGACCAGCGGCATCAGCGCCGACCAGAAGACCGGGGTGATGGACACCATCGCCGCGGCGCTGGAGGCGGCCGGCGTGACGATGCTGTTCGTCGAGCACGACATGGAGGTGGTCGAGCGCTACGCGCCCCGGGTGGTGGCGTTCTACGACGGCCGGGTCATTGCCGACGGGCCGACCGGAACGGTGCTCGCGGACGCGGACGTGCGCACCTACGTGATCGGCCCCGAGCTGCACCGGCGACGGTGAGCCGATGCTGAGTGTCCGCGCGCTCACCGTCCAGATCGCCGCGGCGACGATCCTCGATGACGTCGACCTCGAGGTCGAGACCGGCACGCTCACCGCGCTGATGGGCCGCAACGGCGCCGGCAAGACCACCTTCATGCGCAGCGTCATGGGACTGATCCCGGTGCGCGCCGGCAGCGTCGACTTCGACGGCACCGACATCGCCCGCCTGGCCGCGCACCGGCGCGCGGGGCTCGGCATCGGCTACATGCCCGAGGACCGCCGCCTGGTGCCTGAGCTCACCGTGCGCGAGAACGTGCTGGTGCCGGCCTGGGCGGCACGGATCGCCGACGCCGAGGCGCGGCTCGCGCGCATCTACCGGCTGATGCCCGAGGTCGAGTCCTTCGCCGGCCGGCGCGCGATGCAGCTTTCGGGCGGCCAGCAGAAGCTGGTCGCGCTGGCGCGCGCGCTGATGTCGGGCACCCGCATGGTGCTGCTCGACGAGCCGTTCGAGGGCTTGGCGCCGGCGCTCGCTCGGCGCCTGGTCGAGGTGCTGTCCGGCCTCAGGGACCAGGGGCTGACGGTGCTGCTGTCGGAATCGGATTCGACCCACTCCGAGGACCTGGTCGATGCGGTCTACGTGATCGAGCGCGGGCGCATCGGCGCGCGCACCGGCGCCGTCGGCGCGGGATGACATGAAGCGTGTCGCGATCGTCGGCGCCGGGCCGGCGGGCCTGTACGCGGCCTATCTTCTCAAGCGGGCGCGCCCCGACATCGCGCTTGAGGTGGTCGAGCAGAACCCGGCCGACGCGACATTCGGCTTCGGGGTCGTGTTCTCGGACAGCGCGCTCGCCTTTCTCGACGACGAGGACCCCGATACCCACGATATGATCGCCGCGCGCACCGAGCGCTGGCACGACATCGCGGTCGTCCACCGGGGCGAGCGCATCGTCATCGACGGCGTCGGCTTCGCCGCGATCGGCCGGCTCGCGCTCCTGCGCCTGTTGCAGGCGAGGGCGCGGTCGGTCGGCGTCGAGCCTCGCTTCGGCACCGCGGTCTCGTCCCTCGACGAGCTCGGCGAGGCGGACCTGATCATCGGCGCGGACGGGGTGAACTCCGTGGTCAGGCGCTCGGACCCGGTCGCGTTCGGGCAACGGATCGCGCACTTGGCTAACCATTTCATCTGGTACGGGACGCGCAAGCCGTTCGCGACGCTCACCCAGTCGTTCCGCGAGACTGCCGACGGGGCGTTCAACGCCCATCATTACCGCTACGC
>DASWHU010000402.1:0-1982 GCA_036398035.1 Alphaproteobacteria bacterium
TGACGCGCGCGTCCCACAAGAGCGTGCCGACCGCGTCCCACGGGCGCGCGCCGAGCGAGCACAGCTGCTCGCGATAGCCCTCGTAGAGGTCGCGCAGCACCCGGTGCGACAGCGCGGCGATGATCGGGGTGACCAGCACCGCCTGCGCGATCACCATCGCGGTCGGGGTGAACAGCAGGCCGAGAAAGCCGAGCGGCCCGGCGCGCGACAGCAGCACGTACAGCATCAGGCCGACGAACACCGGCGGCAGCCCCATCAGGGCATTCAGCAGCACCACCAGCGCGCGCCGGCCAGGGAACCGGTAGACCGCGACCGCGGCGCCGAGCGGCAGGCCGACCGCGGCGGCGAGCACCACCGCGCTCAGGCTGACCGCGAGCGAGCGCGCCACGATCTCGACCAGCTCGGCGTCGAGCGTGGCGATCAGCCTGAGCGCGAGGATCGATGCGGTGCCGAGCTCGGACATGGCGACGAGACCGTCTCCCGGCCGGGGATCATAGGTGGCCGGCCCGAGGCCGACCAGCGTCCGCCGGTCACTTGCGCCGGGCCGCGCCCGGACCGACGCGCCCGTCCCTCGCACCAGCGGCAGCGCCGCTGCCGCTGCGGAGGGTGGAGCGGCCGTGCTCGACCAGGCCGGTGATCACGCCGCGCAAGGTGCGCACCTCCTGCTCGGTGAGGCGCGCGCGCTGCAACAGGTTGCGCAGGTTGCGGACCATGGTCGGGCGCTTGTCGGCCACGCGCAGGAAGCCGCAGGCGTCGAGCTCGGCCTCGAGCTGCTCGAACAGGCCCAAGAGCTCGGCCTTGGTGGCGGCGCGCGCGCGCCCGGACAGCACCGCCTGCGCCGGCGTCCCCTCGCCGGCCCGGTACCATTCGTAGCCCACCAGGAGGACCGCCATGGCGAGGTTGAGCGACGAGAAGCCCGGGTTGCTCGGCACCGCGATCACGGCATCGGCGAGCGCCAGTGCGTCGTTGTCGAGGCCGGTGCTCTCGCGCCCGAACACGACGCCCGAGCCCTCGCCGCGCACGGCGGCCGCGCGCAGCTCGGCGGCGGCGGCGTCGGGGGTGAGCACGTCCTTGGTCATGTCGCGCGCGCGCGCGGTGGTCGCCAGCACATAGGACAGGTCGCCGACCGCCTCGGCGAGGGTGTCGAACAGCCGGGCGCGCGCCAGCACCTCGTCGGCGCCGGAGGCGTTGGCCACCGCCTCGGGGCTCGGCCAGCGGTCGCGCGGGCGCACCAGGCGCAGGTCGGCGAGACCGAAGTTGAGCATCGCCCGCGCCGCGGCGCCGATGTTGGCGCCGAGCTGCGGCTCGACCAACACCACCGCCGGGCCGGCACCGCCCGCGCCGCGCCGCCTGCGGCTGTGATCGGTCCCGGCCATTGCCCGTCAGAGGTCGAGCCGGTCGCGCAGCAGGCGGTAGGTGATGGCGTCGTGCATGGCGTCGTAGCTCGCCGCGATGACGTTGGTCGACACGCCCACCGTCGCCCAGCGCCGCCCCGCCCCGTCCTCGCTCTCGATCATCACCCGGATGGCGGCGCCGGTGCCCGCCTCGGGCGTGAGGATGCGCACCTTGTAGTCGACCAAGCGCGTGTCGGCGAGCACCGGGTAGGCGCCGATCAACGCTTTCTTGAGCCCCTGGGCGAGCGCATCGACCGGGCCGTTGCCCTCGGCCACGGTCATCACCGGCGCGCCCTTGACCACCACCTTCATGGTCGCTTCCGACAAGGTCACGCGCTCGCCGCGCGCGTCGGTGCGCTGCTCGTCGAGCACCCGGAAGCCGGTCAGGTGGAAGTAGTCGGGCACGCTGCCCAGCGTCCGCCGCGCCAAGAGCTCGAAGCTCGCCGCCGCCCCGTCATAGGCGAAGCCCGCGGCCTCGCGCTCCTTGACCAGCTTGACCAGGCGGCCGATGCCGGGCGAGTCGGGGTCGATGTCGATGCCGAGCTCGGCGAAGCGGTGGACGATGTTGGCGCGCCCGGCCTGGTCCGA
>DASWHU010000403.1:0-1816 GCA_036398035.1 Alphaproteobacteria bacterium
CGACGGCCAGACCACCGCCCATTACGTCGCCGAGCGCCTCGCGGGCAGCGGGGTTGCGGTCACCCGCCTCGCCCACGGCGTGCCCGTGGGCGGCGAGCTCGACTATCTCGACGACGGCACGCTCACCGCCGCGCTGAAAGCGCGCCAGAAGCTGTAGAGAGGGTATTACTCGGCGACGTCGCGCTGCTCGGGGGGCGCCAGCGTGGCGTCGGCCTGCTCGCCGGCCTGCCCGAGCTCGAGCTGGGTGATGCGCTCGCCGCGCCCCGTGATCTTGTCGGCCGAAGTGCGGATCTGGCGGACGTCCTTGTTGGCCTGCTCGAAGTGCTTTTCGAGCGAGTCGACGCGCTCGGCGAGGCGCGCCACGTCGCCGAGCATGCGCAGCACCTCGTCCTGGATCACCCCCGCCTGCTCGCGCATGTGCGCGTCCTTGAGCACCGCGCGCACGGTGTTCAGGGTCGCCATCAGGGTGGTCGGGGAGACGATCCACACCCGCGCCTTGAACGAGCGCTCGACCACCTCGGGGAAGTTGGCGTGGAGCTCGGCGTAGACCGCTTCCGAGGGCACGAACATCAGCGCCGACTCGGCGGTCTCGCCGGGCACGATGTAGCGCTCGGCGATGTCGGCGACGTGCTTGAGGATGGCGTCGCGGAAGCCGCGCCGCGCCTGGATGCGGGCGGCGTCGTCCTCGGCGGTCCTGAGCGCGTGGTAGCTCTCGAGCGGGAACTTGGCGTCGACCGCGATCGCCCCCGGCGGGTTGGGCAACATCAACAGGCAGTCGGCGCGCCGCCCCTCGCCCACCGGCGCCTGGAAGCGGTAAGCCGAAGGGGGGAGGATGCTGCTGACCAGGTCGTTGAGCTGGATCTCGCCGAACGCGCCGCGCGCCTGCTTGTTGGCGAGCACGTCCTGAAGGCCGACCACCTGGCCGGACAGCTCGGTGATGTTCTTCTGCGCCTGGTCGATCACCGCGAGGCGCTCCTTGAGCCCCTCGAGCAGGCTGTGGTGGTGGCGGCCCTGCTCGGTGAGGGTGTCGCCGACGCGCTTGGCGATGGCGTCGAGGCGCTCGTCGAACGCGCGCCTGAGCTCGGCCTGGCCCGCCGCGGCGCCGACCGCCATCTGCTCGAGCCGGCCCGACAGCGCGCTCACCCGCTCGACCACCGCCGCCGCGTGCCCGTCGCCGCCGCGCGCGCGCACCAGCGCCACCACCGCGACCGCGCCGATGAGCACCAGGCCGAGCGCAAGCAGGACCGCGATCACCGTGCCGACGGTCATGGCGCGAACTTAGCATGGCCTTGACGCGGCGCGGCCCCGATAATAGGTCAAGGGCCGGTTGCAAAGAGGCGAAGCCAAGGAAATCATGGCGATATTGCCGGTCATCGTGGCGCCGGACGCGCGCCTGAAAGAGGTCTGCGAGCCGGTCGAGGCGGTCGATGACGCGGTCCGCCGGCTGATGGACGACATGCTCGAGACCATGTACGACGCCCCCGGCGTCGGCCTCGCCGCGCCGCAGGTGGGGGTGCGGACGCGCGTCATCGTGGTCGATGTCGCGCGCGAGGGCCAGGCGCCGC
This sequence comes from Alphaproteobacteria bacterium, assembly GCA_036398035.1. Lineage (GTDB taxonomy): Bacteria > Pseudomonadota > Alphaproteobacteria > UBA7887 > UBA7887 > DASWHU01. The sequence goes on from DASWHU010000403.1 coordinate 1,566, forward strand.
AGCCCTTGCCGATGGCCAACCCGCGCCTGGTATCGGCGTCCGCGGAGACCGCGGTCTACGAGGAGGGCTGCCTGTCGCTGCCCGAGCAGTTCGCCGAGGTGCGCCGGCCGGCGCGCTGCACGATCGCCTATCTCGATTACCGCGGCGCCCGGCGCACGCTGGACGCCGAGGGCCTGCTCGCGACCTGCGTCCAGCACGAGATGGACCACCTCGACGGCATCCTGTTCGTCGACCGCATCTCGAAGATCAAG
>DASWHU010000404.1:0-5468 GCA_036398035.1 Alphaproteobacteria bacterium
CCGGCGCCGCGCGCCGCCTCCTCGAGCAACGCATGCGCGGGGCGGAAGGTCTCGGGCAGCTCCCAGAACTGCGCGGGCGGCTCGTACAGGATTCCCGACAGGAACACGTAGCCGGCGCGCACCTGCTTGGTGATGGTCGCCTTGGTCGCGGCGTCCGCCAGCGGCAGCACCTTGCGCAGCACCGCCATGCAGATCGCAAGGTGGCGCGCCTCGTCCTTGCCGACGCAGCGGAACGCGTCCCGGAACACCGGGATGGTGGTACGCCGGTGCATGTCGTGGAACAGGGTCGCCGCCGCCAGCTCGCCCATCAGGAACGAGGTGAACAGGATCGCCAGCGGATATTTGCCGATCGCGCCCTTGAAGCCTTCCCAATAGCGCGCGCCGTTGTGGTAGTACCAGCGCGCGTTGTTGAGCGCGAGCTCGCCCAGCGGCGTGGTCGGCACATGGCGCAGCGGCCCTCCCGGCACCAGGGTCGTGATCGCGCGCTGGCAGATCTCCTCGTGGTTGACCTCGTCGCGGGTGACCGAGAAGAAGCACTTGCGGATCGGGTCCTCCTCGTGGGTCTCGTAAGTGTGGATCATGGCGCGCGCGAACACCGCCGGGCCCGAGCTGTCGAACACCGAGAGGAGCGTGAACCAGTAGGCGATCGCGTAGCGCTGGTCGGCGGTGAACGAGTCGGGATCGAGCCCGTCCCAGGGCAGCCGGTCGGGGGCCCAGCCGGGATCGCGCGCCTGGTCGTAGATCTCGACCAGCTTGGGCGTCTCCACGTCCCACTCGATCGGGAAGATGTTGCCGGCGGGGAACGGCGGCGGCTCGGCCGTGCCGTAGAGGATTTGCTCCGGCTCGGGGCACGCATCCAGCATGCGCGGCGGTGCCACCGCGGCCGCGGCGAGCGTCGCCGCCGTCTCAACCTTGCGCTTGGCCATCCTCACGTCCTTTCGCGCTTGCCGCAGTCTAGGTGCGCCGCCGCCCGGATCAAAGAGCAATGGCTAGCCACGGATGCCCCCGGCCGTCCTTGATCGGGGTTAATGCGCCATGCGCCCGCGGCGGACGGCGTCGACATAGCGCGCCAGGGTATCCGAGATCGCGCCCTCCGCCAGCATCACCTCGATCAACTGGAAGCGCCCGCGCTCGGCGATGGCGGAGGCGAGCGCCGCGGCGAGCTCGGCGCGAGTCTCGACCCGCCGGCCGGCGCCGCCGAGCGGGCCCGCGATGTCGGCGAAGTGCCAGTCATCGAGGTCGTTGAACAGGGAGTCGGGCTGGAACACGCGCAGCATCTCCCAGCTCCGGTTGTTGAACACGATCACGATCGGGTCGAGGCCGTAGCGCCGGCAGTTGCCGAGCTCCCAGCCGGTCATCTGGAACGCGCCGTCGCCGACCAGGATCAAGGGCCGCTCGCCGAGCGCGATCTGCAGGCCGATGCCCGCCGGTACGCCAAAACCCATGCCGGCGTAATAGCCCGGCGCGACGAGGGCGGTCTGCGCCATCTCCATGGCGGTGAACAGGCAGTCGCCGACGTCGCTCGCGATCGGCATCGCGCCGTGCGCGGCCATCAGGTCGTTGACCGCGCAGGCGATGTCGCGCGGGGTGACCGGCGCGCCGTCGGCCTCGAGGCCGCGCGGGTAGCCGGGGCCGTCGGCCGCGGCGGCGGCCCGCGATCCGGGGGCGACGCGAGCGAGCAGGGCGTCGACCAAGGCCGCGAGCGAGATGTCGCCATAGGCGCGGTAGCCGACCTTGACCTGGCCGTCATAGGCGTGGATCGAGGCGCGGGCGTCGATCTGGCGCTCGGAGACGCCGAAGTTGGTGTCGGACGGGATCACGCCCAGCAGCAGGAGCGCGTCCGAGCCCTCGACCAGGCGCGCGAGGCGCGGCTCGCCGGCGACGCCGAGATAGGTGCCGAGCGCCCGCGGCTGCGAGCCCGCGAGCAGGCCGCGGCCCATGAAGCTGGTGACCACCGGCACGCCGAGGCGCTGGGCGAGGTCGGCGACCTTGTCCTCGAGCCGGTAGCGGCGCAGCTCGACCCCGGCCATCAGCACCGGCCGCTCGGCCTCCGTCAGGCGGGCGAGCACGTCGTCCGCGCAGGCGGCGAGCGCGTCCGGGTCGGGCACAGGCATCACGTCCTCGGGCACCGCAGCGCACGGCGCGTCCGCCATGTCGCGCGGGATCTCGATGTACACCGGCAATGCATGGACGCGCGCAGCGGTCAGCACCCTGGCGATCTCCGCCGGCGCCCGCTCGGGCTGGTCGAGCCGCGCCTGCGCGCAGGTGATGTGGGTGTAGATCTCGAACTGCGACCCGATCGTCTTGCCCTGATGATGGAGCAGCAGGCCGCGGCGCGATTCGGCACGGCCCGGCGCGCTCGAGATCACCACCACCGGGCTCTTCTCGGCATAGGCCGCGGCGACCGCGTTGACCATGTTGAGCGCGCCCGCGCCATAGGTCACGGCGGCGGCGCCCAAGGTGCAGCGGGCGCGTGCCGCGGCGTCGGCGGCGAAGCCCACAGCCGGCTCGTGGCTCAGGGTGTAGAGCGGCAGGATCGCGCTCGCCTCGACCTCGGCGAAGAAGGGCAGGGCGAAGTCGCCGGGAATCCCGAACAGCTCGCGCACGCCGCGATCGCTGAGCGCCCTCAGCAGGCGCCGGGACAGGCTGGTCGCCATTCACCTACCCGCCGGCGCGTGCGGCGACACGCCCACCTAGAGAATCATCGCCAGCAGCGCCTTCAGCAGCGCCTCGGTGGCGACGTCGAAGGCGCCGTCGACCGTGCGCGGGCGGAAGTGGCGCTGGAACGCGGCGACCACGTCGACCGTCGCCTGGTCGTAATGGCCGCTCGGCGCCAGGCCGTAGCCGTAGGCCGCAAGCGCCGACTGGGCCGCCGCCACCTCAACCCCGCTCGACCCGCGGCAGAGCGCCGGGCGCGGGCGCAGCCGCGCCGTCGGCGCAGGCCACAGGCCGATGCCCTTCGCCGCCAGCCGCCGCCAGTCGAAGAACTCGCCCGGGTCCTGCTTGCGCGCCGGCGCGATGTCCGAATGGCCGACCACCCGACGTGTCGGGATCGGCTGGCGCGACAGGATGTCGAGCGCCAGATGCTCGAGTGCGGTCATCTGGGCGTCGGGGAACGGCCGGTAGCCGAGCTGGTGGCCCGGATTGGCCAGCTCGATGCCGATCGAGCGGTCGTTGATGTCGGTGTCGCCCGCCCACGAGCTCACCCCGGCATGCCAGGCGCGCCGCGACTCGGGCACCAGGCGATACACCGCGCCCTGGTCGTCGATCAGGTAATGCGCGCTGACCGCGGCGTCAGGGTCGCACAGGCGCTCGACCGCCGCATCGGTCGAGTCCATGCCGGTGTAATGCAGCACCAGCATGTCGATCGCCGCGTCCGCGCCGCGGGCGTCGTTGTTGGGCGAGGGACGGTCGATGAGAGTGAGATCGGAGAGCAGCATCCGCACGGCCACCTTCGGCAACAATATAAGGGTGGGCGCGGCCGCCGCTCACAAAAATCTGCGGCGCGCCGGCCCCGGCGCGCCGCGGGCAGGAGTCGACGGCGTCGGACGGATCAGCGCGAGCCGAACAGCCCGAGCAGGATCTGCGGCGACGCGTTGGCGATGCCGAGCGTCTGGACGGCGAGCTGCTGCTTGACCTGAAGCGCCTGCAGCTTGGCCGATTCCTTCGCCAGGTCGGCATCCACCAGGCCGCCCAGGCCCTCTTCCACGGCGTCGGCGATGGTGGCCAGGAAGTCGTCCTGGAAGTCGAGCTTGCGGGCGTCCGCGCCCAGCTGGCCGAGGGCGACGTTGATCGTGTTGACCACCACGTTCACCTGGGTCAGCGCGGCCGAGGCGGCAGTGACGTTGGCGATGTTCTGGGCGTTGAGCGCGCTGAAGGCGGTGCCCTCCAGGTCCTGGGCGCGGAGCGTGATGGCGCCGCCGTCGATGTCGCCGATGACGTTGATCGCCGTCGAGCCCGACTGGAGGATGTTGCGGCCGTTGTACTCGGCGTTCTGGATGAAGCTCAGCACCTGGGTGACCAGGGCGGCGTAGTCGGCGTCGAGGATCGCCTGCTGCTCGGAGGTGTTGCCCGGATTCAGCCCCTCGATCACCTTGGCCTTGAGCTCGATCAGCATGTTGGACACCGCGGTCGCGCCGGCAATCGCGACCGCGGCCACGCCGCGGCCGTTGGACAGGCCTTGCTGGACCGCGGCGATGCCCTTGATGTCGCCGCGGATGCCCTGGGCGATGGCGAACGACGAGGCGTTGTCCTTGGCGCCGATGACCCTGAGCCCGGTCGACACCCGGTCCTGGACCTTGCTGAGCTGGGCGTTGGTCAGGTTGAGGTAGCGCAGCGCCACCATCGCGCCGACATTGGTGTTGATGGAATTCTCGCCGGCCATCACCGAACTCCTTCGCTGGCGTGGTCAAAGGCCGTGCTCGTGCTAGCAAGGACCGTGCCCAGCGCGCGTGCCGGCATAACCTTTTGATTCGGCGGAACGTTTTAGGCAGCGCGCAGGCCCCGCTGGGGGCGGCGGGCAGAACTTCGCGGGCCCCGGGCAAGACTTGCCGGGCGGCACGGCCTGGGCACTCATGCCTCGGCGGGGATAGCCGTTGGCGTGGCAACCGATGGCGCGACGCGCGGCCCGGCCGGGGTCACAGCGATCGCAAAAAGGCGAGCAGGGCCTCGCGGTCGCCGCGGGGCAGGGCACGGAACCTCTCGCGGGCGGCCTCGGCCTCGCCGCCGTGCCAGAGGATCGCCTCGGCCAGGTTGCGGGCGCGGCCGTCGTGCAGGAAATAGGTGTGGCCGTTGACCGTCTCGACCAGGCCGAGTCCCCACAACGGCGCGGTGCGCCACTCGCGGCCGGTCGCCGCGAAGTCCGGGCGGCCGTCGGCGAGACCTTCGCCCATGTCGTGGAGCAGCAGGTCGGTGAACGGATGGATCACCTGGCCAGCGAGCTCCGCGAGCGGATGCGCGCCGGTGACCAGGGTCGGCATGTGGCAGGCCGCGCAGCCCGCGGCCCGGAACAGCTGCTCGCCGTGGCGCACCGGCTCGGCGTCGGCGCCTCTTTGCCGCGGCACCGCCAGCAGCCGGGTGTACAGGGTGAGCTTGTCGAGGAACGCGTCGGACAGCTCGGGCGCGCCGCCGCTCTTTGCGGCCCGGCAGGCGTCCTGCGGCGCGGCGCAGTTCTCGTCCGGGAACAGGGTGGAGGTGAGGCCGATGTCGCCGAGCGCGGCGGCGGCGTTCTGCCGGCGCAGCGACGGCTGGTTCGCCTTCCAGCCGAAGCGGCCGAGCGCGATGCCGCCGCCGACCTCGCCCGCGACCCGGTTCGGCCGGCCGGAGACGCCGTCGCCGTCCGCGTCCGCGGGGTCGGCGAGCGCCAGGATCGTCGCCTCGGGCACCGCCTCGAGCAATCCGAGCCCGATGGTCGCCGGGGCGACGCGCGGCGACAGCATCGCGTCGTCGCCGAGCGGGCCGAAGGCGAG
>DASWHU010000405.1:0-1689 GCA_036398035.1 Alphaproteobacteria bacterium
CAGTAGACCGCGGGCGTGGTGTAGACGCCGGCGAGCAGCGGCGCGTAGAAGTAGGTCGGGATGGCGCTGCCGAAGGTCGAGAGATACGCGCCGACATTGGCGGTGGTCGAGACCCGCATGGCCAGGAACTTGGCGCCGGCGCCGAGCGCGAGTTCGACATGGGTGGCATGGTCGCGCCCCTGTGCATCCGACAGGAACGACTCGCTGCGCTCGGCTGTCCACTTGACCGGCCGGCCTACTTTCCGCGCCGCCCAGGTGACCACCGCCTCCTCGGCGTAGTGGTAGATCTTGGAGCCGAAGCCGCCGCCGACGTCGGGCGAGACAACCCGCACCTTGGTCTCCGGCAGGTGCAGCACGGCGCTGCACATCAGCAGCCGGATGACGTGCGGGTTCTGGCTGGTGGTGTAGAGGGTGTAGCGGTCCTCGCCCGCATCGTACGCGCCGACCGCGGCGCGCGGCTCGATTGCGTTCGCCACCAGGCGCTGGTTGACCAGGTCGAGGCTGACGACGCGCTCGGCCTTGGCGAAGCCGGCAGCCACCGCCGCCTGGTCGCCGAACTCCCAGTCGTAGCACAGGTTGCCCGGCGCCTCGTCATGGACCTGGGGCCGCTTGGCGGCGAGCGCATCGACCGCGTCGACCACCGCCGCCAGCGGCTCGTAGTCGACCTCGACCAGCTCGGCCGCGTCGCGCGCGCGGGCGCGGCCCTCGGCGATCACCACCGCCACCGGGTCGCCGACATGGCGCACCTTGCCTTGGGCGAGCACCGGGTGCGGCGGCTCGGCCATCGCCTTGCCGCCCTTGCCGGTGACCAGCCAGCCGCAGGGCAGGCCGCCGAGCCCGTCGGCGGCGCAGTCCGCGCCGGTCAGCACCGCCAGCACCCCGGGCGAGGACGCGGCGCGGGCGGCGTCGATGCCCTTGATCCGGGCATGGGCGTGGGGCGAGCGGACGAACCAGGCATAGGCCTGGCCGGGGCGGTTGATGTCGTCGACGTAGCGGCCGCGCCCGGTCAGGAACCGGCGGTCCTCCTTGCGCGCAACACGCGCCCCGATGCCGGTCTCGGTCATGGTCACCTCCCCATCGCCTTGGCGCCCGCCTGCACCGCCTTGACGATGTTATGGTAGCCGGTGCAGCGGCAGATGTTGCCTTCGAGCTCGTGGCGGATCAGCTCCTCGCTCGGGTCCGGGTGGCGGGTGGCCAGGTCGATCGCGCTCATCACCATGCCCGGGGTGCAGAATCCGCATTGCAGGCCGTGGTGGTCGCGGAACGCCTCCTGCATCGGGTGCAGCGCCTCGCCGTTGGCCAGCCCCTCGATGGTGACCACCGTCGCGCCCTCGGCCTGGGCGGCGAGCACGGTGCACGACTTGACCGAGACGCCGTCCATGTGGACCACGCAGGCGCCGCACTGGCTGGTGTCGCAGCCGACATGCGTGCCGGTGAGGCCGAGATTCCCGCGCAGATAGTCGACCAGCAGCGTGCGCGCCTCGACCGTGCCCGAGGTGGGCTTGCCGTTGACGGTCATGGAAACCGCGATGGACATGTGTGGCCCTCCCCCTCATTCGCGCCCGCGCCCGAACGCGCGGCGATTGTGCGAGCCGCGCCGAGGCAGGTCAAGCGGGCGCCGGCGGCGCCGGTGTCCCAGTTTGAAATCAGTCGATATTAGGAACGGCGGATAAATCGCCCCGTCAGTGC
>DASWHU010000406.1:0-5219 GCA_036398035.1 Alphaproteobacteria bacterium
GCCGCCACGCCCGACGGCACGGTCTACTACGCCTCGCTCGCCGGCAGCTATGTCGGGCGCATCGACCCGGCGACCGGCGCCGCCGAGGTGCTCGAGCCGCCGACCGCCGGCCAGGGCGCGCGCCGGGTGTGGTCGGACTCGAAGGGCATGGTCTGGGTCTCCGAGTGGAACTCGGGCCAGCTCTCCCGCTTCGACCCGCAGACCGGGGCATGGCACGCGTGGCGGCTGCCGGGCGACTCGCCCCGGGCCTACGCGGTCTACGTGGACGACCGCGACCAGGTGTGGCTGTCCGACTTCTCGGCCAATGCGCTGGTCCGCTTCGACCCCGACAGCGAGGCGTTCACCGCTTATCCGCTGCCCAGCCGCGGCGCCGCGGTGCGCCAGATCCACGGCCGCCCAGGCGAGGTGTGGGGCGCCGAGTCGGGCACCGACAAGCTGGTCGTGATCCGTACCCGCTGACCCGGCGGCGCGATGCGCCCTTCCGCCGGCGCCCGGATTCGGGTTAGGCTTTGGCGGCGGCCGGTCCCGGGGCGCCGGCGCGGCTGCGGCGGGGGGTTGCAGGCATGAAGAAGATCGAGGCCATCATCAAGCCGTTCAAGCTGGACGACGTCAAGCAGGTGCTGAGCGACGAGGGCGTGCACGGCATGACCATCCTCGACGCCAAGGGATTCGGCCGCCAGAAGGGCCATACCGAGCTCTACCGCGGCGCCGAGTACGTGATCGACTTCATGCCCAAGGTGAAGATCGAGGTGGTGGTGGACGACGAGCAGGTCGAGCGCCTGGTCGAGGTCATCCGCGCCGCCGCGCACACGGGCAAGATCGGCGACGGCAAGATCTTCGTGGTGCCGATCGAGCACGCGCTCCGCATCCGCACCGGCGAGACCGGATCGTCCGCGCTCTAGCTCTGGGGGGATGCGCGCGGGCGCTGCCGGCGCGCAGGCGAGGGAGAGGGAGGCAATGCGCATTCGCGGAGTGTTGGGGGCGGCGCTGGCGGCGCCGCTGGCGGTGTCGGCGTCGGCGGCGCTGGCCCAGGACGGGGCTGCGGTCGACACCGGCAGCACGGCCTGGCTGCTGGCGGCGACGGCGCTGGTCCTCTTGATGACCATGCCGGGCCTGGCGCTGTTCTACGCCGGCCTGGTCAGGGCCAAGAACGTGCTGTCGGTGATGATGCAGTGCTTCACCATCTGCTGCCTGGTGTCGGTGATGTGGCTGGTGTTCGTCTACAGCCTGGCGTTCGGCGACGGCGGCGGCGCCAACCCGTGGATCGGCGGCCTGGGCAAGGCGTTCCTCGCCGGCATCGGCGTCGATACGGTCGCGGGCGAGATTCCCGAGACCGTGTTCTTCATGTTCCAGATGACCTTCGCCATCATCACCCCGGCGCTGATCGTCGGCGCGTATGTCGAGCGCATCAAGTTCGGCGCGGTGGTGCTGTTCTCCGGCCTGTGGCTGGTGCTGGTCTACGCGCCGGTCGCGCATTGGGTGTGGGGCGGCGGCTGGCTCGCCGGGATGGGAGTCCAGGACTTCGCCGGCGGGCTGGTGGTGCACCTCACCTGCGGCACCTCGGCGCTGGTGATGGCGCGCGTGCTCGGCAGCCGCTCGGGCTTCCCGCACGAGGTCTCGCCGCCGCACAGCCCGGGCCTGGTGATGGCCGGCGCGGCGATGCTGTGGGTTGGCTGGTACGGCTTCAACGCCGGCAGCGCGCTCGCCGCCGGCGGCGGTGCGGGCATGGCCATGACCGTCACCCATATCTCGGCCTCGACCGCGGCGCTCACCTGGATGGCGATCGAGTGGATCCGGTTCGGCAAGCCGACCCTGGTCGGCATCGCCACCGGCGCGATCGCGGGCCTGGCCACGATCACCCCGGCCTCTGGGTTCGTCGGGCCGCTCGGCGGCCTGGTGTTCGGCCTGCTCGCCGGCAGCGTGTGCTTCTACGCGGTCGGCGTGATCAAGTCGCGCCTGCAGATCGACGACGCCCTCGACGTGATGGCGGTGCACGGGGTCGGCGGCGCCATGGGCACGCTGCTCACCGCGGTGTTCGGCGTCGTTGCGCTCGGCGGGCTCGGCCTGTCCGCGACCGGCCTCGGCGGCCAGTTCGGCATCCAGCTGGTCGGCGTGCTGGCGACGCTCGTGTGGTCGGCGGTGCTGACCTTCGTGATCATCAAGGTGGTCACCGCCTTGGTCGGCCTGCGCGTCGAGCGCGAGGTCGAGATCGAGGGCCTCGACGTCACCGTCCACGGCGAGACCGGCTACACCCTGTAGCGCGCCGTCGGCCGGGCAGACAAGGAGGCGTCGATGCGCGGAGTGGTGTTCCTGGGCGAGCGCGAGCTCGCGCTCGAGGAGTTCCCGGACCCGGTGCCCGGCCCGGGCGAGGTGGTGATCGAGGTCAAGGCCTCGGGCATGTGCGGCAGCGACCTCAAGTTCTACCGCGCGCCGCGCGACGGCGGCGGCGCCGCGGCGCTCGGTCTCGGCGGCGGCGGCGGGCCGGTGATCGCCGGCCACGAGCCGTGCGGGGTCATCGCCGCGCTCGGGCCCGGCAACGAGGCGACGCCGTTCCGCGTGGGCGCGCGGGTGATGGTCCACCACTATCTCGGCTGCGGCCATTGCGAGCATTGCGACGTCGGCTGGTCGCAACTCTGCAAGCACGGCATCACCGTCTACGGGGTCACCGGCCACGGCGCGCACGCGCCCTACATGAAGGTGCCGGCGCGCACCCTGGTGGCGCTGCCCGACGCGCTGTCGTTCGAGACCGGCGCCGCGATCGCTTGCGGCACCGGCACCGCGTTCGCGGCGCTGGGCCGGCTCGGGCTGTCGGGGCGCGACACGATCGCGATCTTCGGCCAGGGGCCGGTGGGCTTGAGCGCGACCCAGCTCGCCGCGGCGATGGGCGCGCGCGTGCTCGCGCTCGACATCTCGCCCGAGCGCAGGGCGCTCGCCGCGGAGTTCGGCGCCCATGCCACCATCGATCCGGCGGCGGGCGATGCGGTGGCGGTGCTCGCCGAGCTCACCGCCGGGCGCGGCGTCGATCTCGCGCTCGACTGCAGCGGCGCACCCGCCGCGCGCGAGGCCGCGGTGCGCGCGACCCGGACCTGGGGCACCTGCTGCTTCGTCGGCGAGGGCGACACGGTGACCTTGGACGTGAGCCGGGACATGCTGCGCCGCCAGCTCACCCTGATCGGGTCGTGGACCTTCAGCCGCATCGGCCAGGGCGAGTGCGCGCGCTTCGTCGCCGAGCGCGGGATTGCGGTCGACCGGCTGTTCAGCCACCGCTTTCGGCTGGACCAGGCGGTGGACGCCTATCGCCTGTTCGACCGCCAGACGATGGGCAAGGGCGTGTTCCTGCCGGCGTGAGGGAGGCGAGATGGCAAGGCTCGACGGCAAGGTCGCGATCGTCACCGGCGCCACCAGCGGCATCGGCCGGCGCATCGCCGAGCTGTTCGTCGCCGAGGGCGCGCACGTGGCGCTCGCCGGCCGGCGCGCCGAGCTCGGCGGGGAGATCGCCGCCGGCCTCGGCGAAGCGGCGACGTTCATCGCCACCGACGTCGCCGACGAACTCCAGGTCGAGGCGCTGGTCCGGGCCACGCTCGACAAGTGGCAGCACATCGATTGCCTGGTCAACAATGCCGGCGGGCCGGGGCCGACCGGCGGCATCGAGACCTTGCCGATCGAGGGCGTGCGCGCGGCGTTCCGGGTGCTGTTCGACGGCGTGCTGCTCGGCATGAAGCACGTCGCGCCGGTGATGAAGCGCCAGGGGACGGGCAGCATCATCAATATCGGCAGCGTCGCCGCCCACCAGGCGGGCTACTCGTCGTCAATGGTCTATAGCGGCGCCAAGGCGGCGATGATCCATTTCAGCCGCTGCGTCGCCATGGAGCTCGGCGAGTCCGGGGTGCGCGTCAATTGCATCTCGCCGGGCGCCATCGCCACCGGCATCCTGCCCAAGGCGCTGGGCCTGCCGACCGAACAGGCGGAGGCGAAGGTCGGGCAGATCGCCGAGATGTTCGCCGCCATGCAGCCGATCCGCCGCGCCGGCCTGCCCGACGACATCGCCCGCTGCGCGCTCTATCTCGCCGGCGACGAGGCGGGCTTCATCAACGGCGCCGATTTCGTCGTCGACGGCGGCCTGATCGCCGGCCGCCAGTGGACGCCCCAGCAAGAGGGCATCAAGGCGATGCGCGCCGCGCTCGGCGCGCCGGCCGGCGAGTAGCCGGAGACCAGGGAGGGGCGCGACATGGACCTCGATCTTTCCGGGCGCACCGCGCTGGTCACCGGCTCGACCCGCGGCATCGGCTTCGCCACCGCCTGCGGGCTCGCCCGCATGGGCGCCAGCGTGATCGTCCACGGCCAGAGCGACGCCTCGGTCGAGGGCGCGCTCGCGCGCGCGCGCAAGGCGGTTGCGGGCGCGACCTTCGCGGGCGTCTCCGGCGACCTTGCCGCCGCCGCCGGCTGCGACCGGGTCAAGGCCGCGCACGGGCACGTCGACGTCCTGGTCAACAATGTCGGCATCTACGACTTCGGCCCGTTCGAGCAGGTGCCCGACGAGACCTGGCTGCACTTCTTCCAGGTCAACGTGATGAGCGGCGTGCGCATGGCGCGCCACTACCTGCCCGGCATGATCGCCCGCAACTGGGGCCGGGTGGTGTTCGTCTCGAGCGAGTCGGGCGCGTTCATTCCCCCCGACATGATCCTCTACGGCATCACCAAGGCGGCGCAGCTCGCGCTCAGCCGCGGCCTCGCCGAGACCACCGCCGGCACCAACGTCACGGTGAACGCGGTGCTGCCCGGCCCGACCTGGGTCGAGCAGCAGGAGGAGGCGATCGCCAAGCGCGCGGCGAGCGAGGGGGTGAGCATCGACGAGGCGAAGAAGAACACCTTCCGGGTGCGCCGGCCGACCTCGCTGATCCGCCGCTACGCATTGCCCGAAGAGGTCGCCAACATGATCTGCTATGCGTGCAGCCCGGCGGCGTCGGTGACCAACGGCGCCGCGCTCCGCGCCGAAGGCGGCATCGTGCGCAGCATCGTGTGAACGTGCTAAACTGTACTCGGCCACACGGCGGAAGGGAGAGCAGGACATGACCGACCCGCGCCTCGCAGGCAAGCCGATCCCCAGGGTCTCGGTCGCGCGCATGGAACGCGACCACCTGGCGCGCGTCGCGGCGATGAAGGGCTCGAAGCTCGCTTTTCTCGACCAGCGCATGCCGGGGCATGAGCGCGAGATCATC
>DASWHU010000407.1:0-19280 GCA_036398035.1 Alphaproteobacteria bacterium
GTCGTTGGCGATCGCAGCGTCGATCACGTTCTGCGCGCCCATGATGTTGGTCGCGATGCATTCGGTCGGATTGTACTCCGCGGCCGGGATCTGCTTGAGCGCGGCCGCGTGCACCACGATATCGACGGTCGCGCAGGCGCGGGCCATGCGCTCGCGGTCGCGCACGTCGCCGAGGAAGTAGCGCAGGCACGGGTAATCGCGTTCGCTGAACCGCTGCGACATCTCGTACTGCTTGAGCTCGTCGCGGCTGAGCACCACCAGGCGCCTGGGCTTGAAGCGTTCCAGCACGCGCTGGACGAAGCGCTGGCCGAACGAGCCGGTGCCCCCTGTGACCAGGATCGATTTGCCGTCGAGGGTGAAGTCCTCGGCCATCACGTCACCTTGCGGGCTGAATTTCTTGGCGTGGCAATTGACCTCCCTCGGCGCCGGCGAAGCGGCTCATGATCACGCCATCGACCCAATCCTCGCCGTCGAAGTACTGGCGCGCGAGCCGCGCCTCCTCGACAAAACCGGCCTTGACGAACGCGCGCAGGCTGGGGGCGTTGCTGGCATAGATGCCGGCGAGCAGCTTGCGCAGGCCGAGCTCGTCGAACGCCACCGTGCATGCGGCGGCGATGGCGCGCTGCGCGATGCCCTGGCCCCACAGGTCCTTGCGGCCGATGATCAGCGCAACGCGGGCGTGGCGGTGGCGGCGATCGATGCTCGACAGCCGGATGGTGCCGACATGTCCCTCGCCCTCGACCATGATCCGCCACAGCCGCGCGGCCGGGCTGCGCGCCGCCGCCGCGACGTAAGCGCGCTGCGAGTCGAGGGTGTGCGAATCGAAACGCGCCTCGGTGAAACGGACGACGTCCGGGTCGTTGAGCCAGGCGACGCTCGTCGCCGTAACGTGTTCCGGAAAGTAGGGCGCGAGCCGCACCGCGCCGATCTCGCTCTCCCGCACCCGGTTGCCCGCCGACCCGGACATGATCGAGTCCGCGGTCATCACGCGGAGCGCGCCGCGACCGCAGTCGGACGCTCCCAGTTTTCCGGTAGCAAGGGATCGCTCGGGAACGCCTCGATGCCGCGCCCCGTCAGCGCCCAGGTCCGCAGGTGCTCCGCGATCGCCGGGTCCTGCAGAGCCAGCCGCACGACCTCGGCCGGCTCGACCTCCGGGCGGCAGCGCCGATAGCCGAACGCCGCCATCTGTTCGCCGGTCACCCATTCGCACAGCGCTATCTCGGCATCGGTGAGGTTGCCGCGCCAGCGATCGATCGAGGCCGCGACATCGAAATCGGCGCCGTCGGCGCCGAACGCCGAATTCGCGCGCCACGACCTGCCATAGGCGTCCCGCCAGCGTGCGCGCGAGAAGTCGGCGCGCGCGGGGTCGAGCCCGAGAAATTCCAGCAGGCCGGCGGCGGCCGCTTCGGGCGCCGCCGCCAAATCCTCGTAGCGGATCATGCGAAAGCGGTCCTCGGCCAGCCGGCCGGCGTAGTCGAGCGCGGCCTTCATTGCATCGTAGGCATTGAACACAGCTTCCAGATAGCGCTTGCCCGGCGCGCTGGTGTAGCGCTTGAACGAGGCCAGTACGCTGCGCGGATCCCGCACCACCAGGATCGCGCGCCCGTTCGGCATCATCGATAGGAACGCGGGTATCTCGCGCCACAAGAGCTGGCATTTCTCTGCCCAATGCCGGCGCCGCCCCGCGAGCCACAGCTGAGTCATTACGACATCGTAGAGCACGCCGTAGGTTACCGGCGCGCGCGCCAGGCAGGCGTCGAAAGCCCTATCGGTGTCGAGCTCGATGCGATAGCGGTCGGCAAGCCGAACGCCCAGGTCGGCGAGCGCGCACCGCAGGCGCCCGGCCTGAGCGATCGGGTCGTAGCGGCCGACGCAGAAGCGCAGCACATTGACGTGATACATCGTGCTGCTGAGCTCGGGATGGCTCGACAGCAACAGGCTCAACAGCTCCGTGCCGGATCGATAGGTGCCGGTGATCAGGGTCTGGCTGAGCGACGCCGCTACCGGCGCCCCGTTGCGGCTGCGAGTCATGACACTCTCAGGCCCATGGCGTCGAGGCCGCGCCGGCCCGTGGCCTTGAGCGCATCGGTGAGCCGCACGCGCCGATGCGTGGCCTGGCCGCGAAACGCCTCAAGGTGGTCGATGCTGTTGATCGCGGTCGGATCGTCGAGCGCGTAGCGAAGGTCCCAGGCAAGGAACCGGTTGTTCGCGGTCATCATAACCGCGGTGATCTCGCCGTCCTCGACCAGCTCGTCGAGCGGAACGATGGTCGCATGACGCGGCGCGAGGCGCCGGCGCATCGTCCGCCCCGCGGCCGTCCTCATTCGCACCACGATGTCCGCGCTGTAGGGATTGATCATCAGGTAGGCGTTGCCGCTGTCGCGCCGCCGGTCGACCAGGGCCGCGGCGTGCATCAGGCAGAACCGGTTGATGCCGCTGATCTGCTCGATGATGATCGGCCGGGCATATTTGTAATCAGGGATCAGGTTGAGGCTCCCGTGCGCGCCGATCAGCGTCGCGTAGCCGACGCTTACGTCGATCCTGCGGAACACCGGCGCGTCGCACGATAGTGCCGCCTCCAGGTAGCCGAGCCGGTCGTGGCTGATCCTGCGCCAGACATCGCGCGGGTCCGCGCGGCCGCCGGCCACCTGACACGTCACCCGGTCCTCGCTCCGGCGCTCGCCGTCGACATGAAGCGTGAAGTCGATCCTGAGCGGGCCGTCGTACGGGCAATCCATCCGGCTATCGAGGATCTTCTGGATCGGCAGGCCGATCTCGAGCGCGCCATAGGTCGCGGGCAGCACCGGCCAGATCAGGGGCGTGACGTAGTGAAAGCGGCGCTCGGTCATGGTCAGTTGGGGAAGTGGTCGACGTTCCAGGCGCCGTTCGCCTGGTAGCCGATGATGTGCCTGCGGGTGGGCTGCGTGCTGGTGACCTCCAAGGTCAGCGCACGATCGCACGGCATGTCGGTGAACAGCTGGTCGAGGTCGATGATCGTGCTGGCATGGCCGTCCAGCGACAGCTCGGCCTCGGCGGCGTGGGCGCCGCCCGGGTCGCTCAGCTTCAGGCACACCGTGGTCCGCGCGCGCGCGGCGTTGATCAACGACACCGCCGCCGCCAGTCGCTTGCCGTTGCCGGCGATCGCCACCCGCGTGCGGTGATGGAGCGTGCTCGCCATCGCCTGCGGCTGGGTGTGGTACGCCGTGGTCCAGGTCGGCCCTTCGAGCACGACATAGGGGCGGATCGAGCCGAACACGCCTCGGCTGCGCGGGCGCAGCCGAATCAGGAACCAGCCGCGCGGCGGGCAACCTGGCATGGTCGCAAGCTCGTAGGAGAGCTCGGCGCCGGCGCCGAGGAATCCACTTCTGCATGCGCGCGCCCGGCCCGTCTCGTCGAACAGCCGCAGCGAGTAGTCGTAGACCGGCACCGGCCAGTCGGCCTCGAACAGCAGCGGGTGATTGACGATGCGCAGGACGGTCTTGATCCCCGCGTCGCACACCAGGAAGCCCGAGTCCGTCCAGTCGGTCGGCCGCACCAGCAAGCCGGCCTGCGTTGCCGCCGCCGGCCCGGAGACCGTTGCGGGGCCGGGCGTGCGCGCCTGATGTATGCGGTCCAGCACCACGTCCAGATCGAGCAGGCATGCGGTGCATCTGGTGCCGATGCCGGTGCGCTCGACCAAGGTGTCGTAGTCGCCGCCGCGGGCGAAATGCGCGCGAACCGCGGCCTCGGTCACGTCGAAGCAGAAGCACAACGTGCGTGCGCCGGCCGCGCGCGCCGAGCGTTCGCTGCCGGTCAATGCCGCGCCCTCAGTCACGTGCGGTGAGCTTCAGCATCCGGTTGTGCCGCGCCCGGTGCTGCGGCTGGAGATCGTCCTGCCAGTCGTCCATCACCTCCAGGGCGAAGCCGGCGGATCGCACCATCGCCGCCATCACCCGATCCGGATAACAGAAGTCCTTCACGTTCCGCTCGTGGACGGCGTCGTCCGGCGAGGACGCATAGTTGAACAGCATGCGCCCGCCCGGCACCAGCACGCGCCGGCAAGCGGCGAGAAGCATATGCGCTTCCGCCCTCGGCATGTGCGTAAACACCGATTGCGCCCAGATGACATCGACACAGGCGGCGTCAAGCTCTGGCATCGCGTTGTCGATGCTGAGCACGAACCGGGGGTCGCGGTCGCACAGGCCCTGGCGCGCGACGAGCTCGCGCGCAAGGCGCAGGCGCTGGCGCGAGAGCTCGGTGCCGATGTAGTGGCCAGGCTCGAGGTATGGCAGCACCGCCACCGCCGTGCGCCCGTAGCCGCAACCGATGTCGAGCAAGCGATGCTCGGGGCGCAGCCCGTGGCGCTTTAGGTACTCGGCGTGATAGCGGCCACGGCTCAGGTCATACAGACCCTTGTCCGCACCCGGGTGGCTGCGCCCGCGGCCGATGATCGAATCGATGGAGTTGGCGCGCTCCTGGCGGTCCAGCATCCAGGCATAGAAGTCGTTCCAGGATCGCCCCGCCGCCCGGAACAGCAGGCGCAACGCCGGCAGCGCGCGCCAGGCGAGGCCTCCCTGCCCCCGCAACCGCACCGCCGTTCGCCGAGCCATGATTGGCCTACAGCTTGCCGCCGCGGGCCAGGTAGTCGCGCTCGGCCAAGCAGGTCGCGACCAGCAGGTCCACCGCGCGCTCCGCCTGAGCGGGCGCGAGCGGGGTTTGGCCGCCAAACGCCCGGGTGCCGCTGGCATCGAAGGCGAGCTCGGCATAGGCACGGCGCAGGCGCGCCGCCGACTGGCGGATGGCGAGCGCCTCCGCGTCGTCGACCTCGCGCAACGCTTCCGAGACCACCGCCGGCAGGTCGGCAAAGCTCGTCACGCGCGCGACCGCCGGCAGAAAGCCGTATTCGACATCGGTCGCGAACACGATCGCCCGCTTGCCGAGCAGCAGCGCCTCGAACGCTGCCGTCCCCGCGATCGTGGCCACGGCGCGCGCGCGCGCCGCGAGCTCGACACCGGGGATGTTCGGGTCGGCCATGGCCACGTTGGGGAGCTTGAGCAGGTCCTGATAGAATTGGCGCCGGCGGTCGCCGAGGCGCGAATGCTCCTTGATCACCAGCCGGAAGCCGGCCGGCAGCGACAGCGCGAGCTGCTCGGCCATCGCCTGGACGTTGCTGAAATGGCGGGCGAGCGACTGGACTGTGTACTCGGGCTCCTTCGGCAGCGGAAAGAACAGGAACGGCACCGCTGCGAGGCGGTCGAGGTCGCCGTCAGCGCTGCGCGCCATCCAGCGAGCGAGCCGCGCCGAAGACAGCACCGCCCCGGCCGCCCGGTGGAACGGCTGCATCGCCGGCAGCCGGCCGTCATGCCGGAGCCCGCGCGCGTACTTGACCGCATAGGTGTGCGCCAGCACCAGCAACTCCTTGGCGACGCCGCGCGCGGTGTAACGCCATTGGAACCACGAGAACGTGCGCTGGCTGCTGGTCGGCGGCCGGACCTCATCGAGCGGCACCAGCGGTTGGTCGGCGAGGCGCTGGTAGGTGCGCGCGAGCAGGTGCGGGTTGCTGTACGGCCCGAACGACCACATCACGTCGCTCCGCTGGCGCGCATGCCGCGGCATGGTGACCGGCAGGCCGATCGCCAACGCCAGCACGATCGAGGTGGTGTTGAGCAAGTTGCCGGGCCGGCCGATCACCAGGTCGACGCGGTGCGCCTGGTAGAGCTGCTGGAAGAGACGGAAGTAGCCGTTTATGCGCCGATAGATGTCGGCCAGCGCCGGCGGCCGCGAGTTGGCCAGCGGACCCGCGGCATAGGCCAGGTAGGCACCGTAAATGGCGCGATCCTGCTGGACGATGTCGCGCAGGTAGACCACGCCGTGCACCGCCTCCAGGCGCCGCGCCTCGGCGAACACCGAGTCCGCGTCCGCGGGCCCGGCGGCGGCGAGCGCCTGCCGCTCGATTTCGCCGAGATCGAAGATGCGATCTTTGTCCGTCGCCCACTGCGCGCACATGTCGCGCTGGCGCGGGCCGCCGACCAGCACCAGAAAGCGTGTGCCGTAGCGGCGGCGCATGATCGTCATCACCGCCTCGTCGAGCCAGTCGTAGAGCGACAGCGGCGACAGGAACACGCAGCGCGGCGCGGCGGCGGCGACCTCAGTCCCCGCGGCCCACCCGAGCGCCTCGACGACGGTGGTCATGGCACGTCCGCGTGCGCCGGGGCGTAGCCGAAGAAGTTCAGGAACCGCCCGAGGTTGCGACAGGCGAAGTCGATTTCGCCGGCGCTCAGGCGGCGGACGCCGCGGGTTGCGACCGAGTCCTGGATATCGAGCACCGCCTCGAAGCTCGAATTGCTGGGAATGTCGCGGCCGAGCACCGACGGCCGCGTCAGCGACGGCTGGAAGTCGAGGCCGCACCAGGCGGCGATGCGGCGCATGGTCGCCTCGGGCCGGGCGGTGAGGTCCTCGAATCGCAGCCAGGTGACACGGTCGGGATCGGCGCGGTGCAGGCGTTCTGCGAGCGCATTCATCTCGGCCACGCACTGGGCGAGCACCGGCCAGGTGAGCAGCTTCTCCCTGAGCCCCCGCATCTCTCTCACCCGCTTGAGGCTGTCGAGGGCGCGGATCGGCTCGCGCACCACGACGATCGCCTTCGCTTCCGCGATGTGGCTAGTCGCGGCCATCGCCGACTTGCCGTAGTCCGGCGCCTTCATGGAGCAGTAGCGCGCCGGCGGCCGGCCCAGCGCCGCCGCGTAAGCCCTGGCGAGCCCGTACCAAAGCTCGCCCACGCTCGCTGCGCGCCCGACATCGAGCGCGGCGAGGAAACGGTCCTCGCTCCAGTCCAGTGTCGCCGTCTCCTTGGCGATCGCGGGGTTGGTGGTGCCGAGCCGCACCGGCCGGTGCAGCGGCGGCATCACGTCCTTGGCACGCAGGCCGGCGACGAACTCCGCAGCCGGCAAGCGGCCCGCGTCGATGAAGGCGGCGACGCCGCCGTCGGGAAGGTCGTGGAGGTACTCGAACAGGTACCCTTCGGTCACCAGCGAAAAGATGTCCGGGTGGCCGTCGAACAGGCTGTAGACCAGGGTCGTGCCCGACCGCGGCGGCCCGCTGATCAGCAACGGCCGGAACGGCTGTCCTGCATCGCCGCGTCGACCGGACCCGGTCATGGGTCTACCATCGCGTCGCGCGCCGACAGGTCGAGCATGGCGCCGTACCACTGGGTGTCCCGGATCAATTCCGCCGGCGAGCCCTGCTCCAGCACCCTGCCGTCGGACAGGACGATCACGTGATCGGCGTTGCGCACCGTGCTCATGCGGTGGGCGACGACGACGATGGTCATGTGCGCGTTGGCGTGCATGTTCTCGAGCGCGGCGCGGATCTTGCGCTCGGACTCGTAGTCGAGTTCGCTGGTCGGCTCGTCGAGGATCAGGATGCTGGCCCGCGACAGGAACGCGCGCGCCAGCACCAGGCGCTGGCGCTGCCCGCCGGACAGCCGGCTGCCGGCCTCGCCGACCAAGGTGTCGTAGCGCTCGGGGAGCTCGACGATGAAGTCGTGGGCGTAAGCCAGGCGGCAGGCCTCCTCGACCTCCGCGTCCGACGCGCTCGGGCGCGCGTAGCGCACATTGTCCGCGACCGAGGCGTTGAACAGGAAGTTCTGCTGCGGCGCGAACGAGATGCCGCGACGCAGGCTCGACAGCGAGAACGAGTTGAGCGGCACGCCGTCGATGCTGATCTCGCCGCGATCGGGCACGATCAGCCTGGGGATCATGTCGGCCAGGGTCGATTTGCCTGCCCCCGACGGGCCCATCAAGGCAGTTGTCACGCCCGCCGGGATGCGCACGCTGACATCGCGCAGCGCGGCCTGGCGCCCAGAGGGGTAGGAGAACCACACGCCGCGGAACTCGATCGCCCGTTCCAGGCCCCGGAACGGGATCGTGCCGCGGTCGGGCTCCTTGTGGGCGCGCGCCTGCGAAACGACCTCGACGATCTCCTCGAGCCCGGCGTGATGCGTGATGAGCGCCTGGCGGTGATTGGTGAGGCCCTGCGCGATCGGAACCATCCTCAGGATCATCAGGATGAACAGGGTGATGATCGACAGGCTGAGGTCGAGATATTCGACGCCGACATACAGCGCCGACAGAGCGAACGCGGTCATCGCCGGCGCGATCACCAGCTGCATGCGCCCGGCCAGCCGATTGAGGTCGACCGACAGGCGGAAGAACTGCTGGGCCCAGTCGCCGAAGCTCCGGGCCTCGCGATCGAGGGAATCCGACACCTTGATCACCTGCCAGCCCTGGTGGCGCTCGGCCATGAAGGCGCAGAACCGTTGGCGCAGCTTGACCACCTCGCGGCTGACCCGGCGCGACAGGTGCATGTAACGGCCGAGGCTCATCACCACCGCCGCCGCGACCAGCAGCGCGAGCAGACTCGCCCCCGGCGCCGTGGCAACCATGACCCCGCCGTAAGCGATGAACGACAGCATCATCTGCCAGATCGCCGCGTAGCTGCGGACCAGCGACGCCACGTGCTGGCACTGGTGGTCGAGGATGTTGACGAAACGTCCGGCGTTCATCTCCTTCATGAACAGCGCATTGCTGCCCATCACCGCCGAGAAGCACAGCCTGGACAGGTCGCGGCCGACCCGCTGCTTGATGCGCGTGACCTGCATGACATGAGCGTAGTTGGCAACCTGGCGGCACAGCACCAGGGCCACGATCACCGCCGCCAGCGAGCCCAGAGTCACCGGCATGTGGACGGCGTCCGCCACCTTGCCGATCACCACCCACAGCCGCGAGCGTTCCGCCAGCACGGCGAGGTCGCGCCCGCCCTCGATGTAGTCGAGCAACGGATAGATCATGGCGACGCTGAACATCTCGAAGGCAAGCGCGAGGATGCCGGTGGTGGCAATGACGCCCGCGTCCGTGAGCCCGACCAATCGGTAGCCGCGCAGGATGCGTATCTCCTCGCGCAGCTCCGCGGGCAGGATGCCGGTGATCAGGTGCAGCGCGCGTGCAAGCATTCAGGAAGCGGCGGTGACGGGCTGGGCGAGCAGGTACTCGGCCATGCGCCAGTCGAGCTCGGTGTCGATGTCCAACGACGCCCGCGCGTCCATCACGACCGGCAGCGTGCGCTCCGGAAACAGGGATCGCCGACGACGGACGATCTCGGTCCGGATCACGTAGAGCGCCCCATTCGGCGTGTAGAGCGGCGCCGAGTCGGCCCCCGCCGGCGCGAGAAAGCCATCCGCGCCGAGCCGGAACACGGTTTGCGGGGTGCGTTCGAGAGCGCGCACGCCGACCACGGCGTCTGCGTCCGCGCGCGCCTCGAGCAGCGCCACCGCCTCGGCAAGCGTCGCCGCCGGCCTCAGCGGCGAGGTGACCTGGAGCAGCATCACGAGCTCCGGCGCATAGCCGGCGCTGCGGCCGAATGCATCGAGCGCGTGCAGCAGCATGTCGACCGAGGCCGAGTCGTCGCCCGATAGATGTCTCGGCCTGACGAACGGCACCAGCCAGCCGAGGCGCCGGCCCTCGGCCGCGATCGCCGCATCGTCGGTGCTCAACACGACCGGGGCATCGAGCGCCGCCTCGCCGATCGCGGTGTCGGCATGGGCGAGCAGGTTACGCCCGCACAGCGGCCGCAAGTGCTTGCCCGGCAGGCGCTTCGAGCCGCCGCGCGCCGGCACGACGATCAGCAGCGTGGGCCGCGCCACCGGCTCACGACACCATGTGGCGCAGCCGCCAGTCGCTGCCGACCTTTTTCCACAGGTGCGGCGAGCGGAAGCGGTCGGCGACGGCGAAGAACGTCGTCTCGTCCATGTCCAGGTAGTCGAGGAACTCGGCGAAGTACTTGCGCGGGAACTCGAGGTCGTAGCGGTGCACGAGCGCCACCCCTTCCTCGCGCGTGATGTGCTGGTTGCGGATCTCCTGGGCGGCATCGTAGGTCGCCCGGCCGATGCCGAACTTGACCAGAGTCGTCCAGTAGTGGAACGGGTCGGTCTTGTCGTCGATGCTGTTGTACTTGGAGTAGGTGCCCTCAGTGCGCTCGTCGTTGGTGCAAAACCCGGTGTGCTCGACCGCGTAGTAGTAGTTCTGCTGCGGCGTCCAGCTCAGGTAGTAGCCGAGGTAGTGCACCTCGATCTGCGCCGCGTCGAGCGCATTCAGGTCGGCCGGCAGATAGGGCTCGATCCGTCCCGGCGCCACGCCGTGGCGCGGCAGCTCGTCGATCGGCACCCCGCCCAAGTAAATGTCCCGGTTCCACATGCGCCGGCGGGCGAAGTAGTCGGCGCCGCGCAACGCCGAGGCGTTCTCGTCGATCGGGTTGCCGTACTCGGCCTCGTTCTCGCCGTAGAAGATGAGCGGGACGCCGAAGCGCAGCGCCATCTTGGGCGCGAAGTTCTTCTGACCCAGGATGAACGGCTGGAACGGGTGCAGCAGGTTGCGGAACGCGAGCCGGGTGAGCGTCCTGTGCACTTGGCCGTCGGGAGTGAACAGGTAGTTGTCGAGGCCGCCGCGATGGATCCAGCCCTGGAAGTTGCGCCAGCCGATGTCGGTGTAGAGATGCGGCGCCCAGGTCACGGTCAGCGGGTGCATGCCGTAGCTGGTCTTGAGTACGTGCGAGGCGTAGACCGAGTCCTTGCCTCCCGATCCCGGCACCAGGCAGTCGTACGAGCCGTTCTGCGAGCGGAAGCGGTCGCACAGCTCGCGCAACGCGCGCGCGCGCTCGTCCCAGTCGATCGCGGTGCGCTTCGTCTCGGCGTAACGGCAGGCGTCGCAAACGCCGTCCGCGTCGAACCGGATGGTCGTCTTCTTCGAATCGGGGCGATGCGCGAACTCGATCGTCGACGACGGCCGCTGGTTCGAGATCACGCAGGTCCGGCAGAACTCGACCTTTGGCGGCAGCCCGTACTTCACCTCCAGGCGGCCGTCCTCGGGGTCGATCACGAAGCTCTCCTCGCCGCGGGTAATCGTCGTCATCCTGTGCCTGCTATTCCTTGCCGGGGCACGCGATCGCCAGGTAGTGCCAGTCGAGCACGAGCGCGCCGTTGATCTGCATGTCGCCGACCACCTTGGTGGCGGGAATGCCGTCGAACTCGGCGAGCGCGGTGTTGTCGAACGGCGCGAAGTCGGTATCGCGCTCGAAGCGGTCGATGCGCCCGCCGAGATGACGGACCAGGCCCTCGAGGTAGGGCCGGCTATAGATCATGTAGAGTGAGAAATCGAAGTCCTCGCGCTCCGGCGTGATCACGCCCACCCGGTCGAAGTCCTGATCGTAGATCACCTTGACCGCGTAGTTGCACGGCCCGATCGGCTGGCGCCAGACCACCCACTTGCGCGCCACCCGCATCGCCTCGCCGAGCGCCGCATCGATGCGCGGGAAGAAGTGGAACAGGTTGACGGCCACGATGTCGTAGGCGTCGTCGACGAACGGCATGTCGAGCACGTCGGCGTGCACGAAGGCGGTGCGCGCGCCGGTGCCGAAGATCTCGGCGCCCCAGGCGAGGTAGCGGGCGGTGATGTCGAGGCCGGTGTAGTCGACCTCGTCGTCGAGCAGGCGGCGGAAGCTGCGCACGAAATGGCCGGTCGCGGCGCCGAGGTCGAGGATGCTGGCACCGGGCCGGTAGATGCCGGTGCGCGCCAGGAACGAGGCGAAGCTCTTCGACGCCTCCTTTTCCGGAAGTTCGCCCTTCGCGCGCTTGTAGTAGCTGTCGCCCATCTTCTGGACCTGATCGAGGTCCCATGGGTTCCAGGGTTGCGAATCGGCGCCGCCCCTCAGCAGGCTGGGCACGCCGCCGTTGACCGGGAACGACGCCCCGCAGGCGGCGCAGCGCAGCCGCTCGCCGCGCGCCTCGCTCAGCAGCCCGCCGGCGTGGCAGTCGAGGCAGCGCAGGCGCGCAAGCGTCGCTTCGGCGACGGCGGCGCCCGCGCTCGTCCGAAGCCCGCTCATGAACGGTCGAGCGCCACGAAGTTGCGGATCACGGCGAGCCCGGTCTCGCCGCTCTTCTCGGGATGGAACTGGCACCCGATCAAGCCTCCCTTGCGCACCATCGCCGCGACCTGGACGCCGTTGACGGCAATCGTCGCCACTACGTCGCCTGCATCGGCCGGCGCATGCGCATAGGAGTGGACGAAATACATCATCGCCCCCTCGGCCAGGCCTGCGGCGATCGGGTCGGGGCGACGGACCTCAAGCGCGCGCCAGCCGACATTGGGAATGCGGATCGCGCCCGGCCCGTTGCCGGCCGGCAGGCGACGGACCGCTCCCGCCACCAGGCCAAGCCCGTCGTGGCGGCCGAACTCTTCGCTCTCATCGGCGAACAGCTGCATGCCGAGACAGATGCCGAGCATCGGCGTGCCGCGCGCGGCCGCCTGCCTGAGCGCCGCGACCAGGCCGCGCGCCTGGAGCGCGCGCATGGCGTCCGCGAACGCACCGACGCCCGGCAGCACGATGCGCTCGGCGGCGAGCACGGCCTCGGCGTCGTCGGTGATTTCGACCTCGCCCGCCCCGCAATGGCGCAGCGCCTGCGCGATCGACAGCAGGTTGCCGCGGCCGAAGTCGACCACCGCGATCACCTGCGCACCTCGATGCCGGCCGAGGACAACCGCTCCTTGACCTCGCCGACCGGACAGCTCCGGTCATGGAAGATCGACGCGCAGCACACCGCGTCGCACGGCGCGCGCGCGAGTAGTGCGGCGATGTCGTCGGCGCCGCCGGCGCCGCCGCAGGCGATCACCGGCACCCGCACGCGGCCGCAGATCTCGGTGAGCAGGTCGACGTCGAATCCGCCGCGGGTGCCCTCGGCATCGACCGAGGTGACCAGGATCTCGCCGGCGCCGAGCCCCTCGCCCTCGACCACCCAGTCGAGGACGTCGCGCCCGGTGCGCTCGCGGCCGTTGTCGACCAGCGCCTCCCAGGTCCCTTCGGCGCGCCGCTTCGCCTCCACCGACAGCACCACGCATTGGCTGCCGAAGGTCTCCGCCGCCTCGGTGATGAACTGCGGCCGGCGGACGGCGGCGGTGTTGATCGCCACCTTGTCGGCGCCACTGCGCAGCGCCGCCTTGATGTCGTCGATGCCGCGCAGCCCGCCGCCGACGGTGAGCGGGATGAACACGTCGTGCGCGGCCTGCTCGACCACCGACAGGATGTTGTTGCGCTGGTAGAGGGAGGCGACGACGTCCATGTAGATGATCTCGTCGGCGCCCTCGACGTAGTAGCGGCGCGCCATCTCGCCCGGATCGCCCACCACCTTCAGCCCTTCCAGGTGCACGCCCTTGATGACGTTGGGCCCCTTGACGTCGAGCCGCGCGACGATGCGGATCGGGGTCACGCCGCGGCCGCGTCCAGCACCGCGACCGGCCGCGCGCGATCGCTCTGGAACTCGAGCCGGCGGATGCAGGTCCGGCCGAAGCGGTCGTTCGCCGCCACGCCGACGCGCAGGACGTCCTCGATTGGCAATGTGTCGGCGTGGAACGCGTAATGCCAGCGCCGCCGGCACGGCGAGAAGTCGAAGTTGTCGTGGATGAACCGCCGCGACCGGGTCTCCAGCGCAAGGAACGGCTGCGGGCCGAACACCTCGCCGGCGGCGGTGCGCACCTCGATGCGGGCGACGTCGCTGCGGTCGGCGGGGTGGAAGGCGAGATCGAGCGCCAGCGGCTCGGCGCCGTCGGCCGGCGCGCCGATCATCCTGCGGAAGCCGTCGCTGGCGCGGACGTACTCGAACGCCACCGTCGGGAACCGCCGCCGCGACTCGGCGATCATCGCGCGCACATGGTCGATCTCGGGCCCCAGGTCACGGAAGTCGTGACTGGCAACGCCGACCAGGGCCGGGCGTCCGGCGTCGGCGCGCGCGAACGCCATGTCCATCTCGCCCTGGTCGAGGTTGCCGATGCGATTCATCACGTTGAGCGCGCGCCCGATCCAGCGCCGACAGCCGCCGGGTCGCTGATAGTCGTCATGGCTCGGGTGGTAGATGCCCCAGTCCGCGGGCGCCAGCCGCCAGTCGCCGGAGCGGCCGTTGCGGAAGTCGATGGTGTCGTCGAGCGCGCGGTTGTCGTCGAGCGCCATGCTCGAGATGTCGAACGGGATCCACTGCTCGAGGAACCAGTGGCTGTCCGGCCGCTCGGCCTGGAAGCCGGCGCGGAAGGTGCTGGGGAACCACGCCCGCTCGATCACCTTGCGGCACAGCACCTGGAAGACGTGGTCGGTGCGGAAGTAGTGCGTCGCGCAGCGATGGGCATCGCCATAAGTGGACATCGGGTGGAAATGCCATTGCAGCTCGTCGGGACATCCCGGCGCAGCAGCCAGGCGGCGGGCGTAATGGTCGAACACGTTGTGGAAGCCGATGTCGCGCCGGCGCGGGTTGTAGTCGTAGCCGACATGGTCGAGGCAGAACCAGGTGAACACCCAGCCGTTGCCCGCCGAGTCCGGCAGCCGGTCGCGGAACGCGGGCGCGGTGACCCGCTCCAGCATCGCGTCGACCTGGTGCCACGATTCGAGATAGGCGTTGCGGTGCGACGACAGGGTCAGCGCCACCGCCTCCTCGATGCCGCCGAGCGCGATCTCCTTGTCGCGCAGCTTGCGCAAGGTCTCGGCGGTGCGCGGCAGATCGTCGATGGCGAACAGTTCGCTCAGGCGCTCGAACCTGGCGTCGAGCGACTCATAGAGCGGCCCCTCGGTGTCGATGCAGTGCGCGATGTAGACCTTCGCGGTCATGCGCGCAGCGCGGCCTCGATCTCTTCGGGCGCGGGCGCGCCGGGCGCGGCAAAGCGCTTGGCGAGCAACGTCGCGCGCTCGGGCAGTCCGGCGACCAGCGCCGCGATGCGCGGCGCGCTGAAGCCGTCGCCGTACGGGCTCGCCCCCGGCCGGCGCGGCATGGCAGCGGCACGGGCAAGGGCGGTGCGCACGGCCGCGGCCTCGGCGGCGCAGTCGATGACGTTGGCGCCGCGCTCGCGTCCCTCCTGGCGCCCGCCGACATTGACCACCGGCAAGCCGAACAGCGGCGCCTCGATCAACCCGCTCGAGGAGTTGCCGACCATCACTGCGGCCTGGCGAAGCAGGTTGGCATAGAGCGTGGTCCCCGCAGTGGCGAGGTACTGCGCCCAGCCGCGGGCGGCGACGAAATCCGCCACCCGCTCGGCGATGGCGCTGCCGCCGGGGTCGGAGTTGGCGGCGGTGAACAGGGTCGGCGCGGGATCGGCGTCGAGCGCCGCGAGCACCGCGTCCAGCGGCGCGAGCGGGTCCGAGGAGTTGGTCTCGCTGTGCACGGTCACCAACCGCAAGCCGGCGACCGTTGGCAGATCGAGCTCGGCGGCAAGCGCATCGGCGGCGAGGCGCGGTGCCGCCCGCAGCCGGTCGAGCCCCGGCGCACCCGTGAGGTGGATGCGCCACAATTCCTCGCCCATCTGGGCAAGGCGCCGGGCCGCCGCCGCGGTGGCGACGAAATGGAGATGGGCGAGCTTGGTCAGCGCATGGCGGATGCGATCGTCGACCGCTCCGGCGCTGATCTCGCCGCCGTGCAGGTGCGCGACCGGCAGGTTGAACGGCAGCGTCGCCGCCGCCGCCGGCAGCATGTCGAGACGGTCGCCGGTGACCAGCACGATATCGGGTCGGATGCGCCGGTAGACCTCGCCCGCGAAGGCCGCGATCGCGGCCATCGCCGCCGCCGCCGCGGGCTCCGTGCCGCCGAGGTCGGCGCCGCCGCGGTGGGTGGTGGCGGCGGCCGGCGTCTCGGCCTCCGCGGCATCGTCGCGGCAGTGCATGCCGGTCAAGAGGACGTGCAGGTCGGTGCCCGCGGTCTCGACGAGGGCGCGCCACACCGCCGACTGAATGCCGGAATCGGCGCGGCTGCTCGACACGGCGGCGATGCGCACGGTCACGTCGGATACCGGGTCAAGGCGGGGACCAGGCTTGCCGCGGGCACCCGCGCGCCAGGCAGCACCACCGCGCCAGCGCCGATCATGGCGCAGGCGCCCACCTGCGCGCCGCCGAGGACCGTCGCCCGCGGCGCGACATGGGCGCCGTCCGCGATCTCGGCGTCGTGCTCCACCACCGCGCCGGTATTGACAATCACCGCCATGCCCAGGCGTGCCCCGCTCTGAATGACCGCCCCGGCCATGACCACGGTGCCCGCGCCGAGCACCGCATCGGCGCTCACCGTCGCCGCCGGATGGATCACCGGCGCAAGCCCGGCGCGCGCCGCAACGAGGCGATGGACGATCGCGAGCCGGCTTTCGAGGTCCTCCGGGCGCACCCCGCCGAGACCCACCGCCACGGGATGGCCCGCGGCGGTGGCGAGCGCCTGGTCGTCGTCGAGCTGCACCGCGTCGAGCCACGCCGAGGGCCGCGGGTCGGCATAGGCGCTGATCCTGTGGCCGGCGGCGCGCAGCGCGTCGGCCACCACCCGGCCGTGGCCGCCGGCGCCGATCAGCAGGACATCCATGCCCGCTCGACCGCCGCGCTGCCCTGCCATGCGGCGACCGCGTCGATGACCCGGTCCTGCTGGGCGGGTGTCAGGCCGGTGCTGCACGGCAGCGCGACGACGCGCTCGCCGATCAACCGCGAGACGCCCGTCAGCCGGCGCGGCGCGTCCCGATAGGCCGGCTGCGACGACAGGGCCTGCCAGAACACCCGCGCCTGGATGCGCCGCGACTCGAGGTAGCGGATCAGGTCGGCCGCGTCGCGCGCGCAGCCGCAACTCACCGAGTACATCCAGCAGCTGCTGTCGGCCCAGGCCGCGCGCGGCATCGGCACCAGGTCCGTGCGGGCGGCGAAGGCGCGGTCGTAGGCGGCGGCGATGCTCCGCTTGCGCGCCAGCATCTCGTCGAGCCGCTCGAGCTGAGCGAGCCCGACCGCGGCGTTGATGTTGGTCATCCGGTAATTGAACCCGACCACCGCATAGCGATAGAACTCCGTCGGCGTCCGGCCCGCGTCGGTGAGGCGGTGGACACTGAGCATGCGCATGGTTTCCGCAAGCTGCGAGTCGCTGGTCAGCGCGGCGCCGCCGCCGCCGGCGGTGACCGTCTTGTTGCCGTTGAACGAGAACACGCCGATGTCGCCGAGGCCGCCCGCCGAGTGGCCGCGATAGCGCGCGCCGATCGCGCCGGCCGCGTCCTCGACCAGCGGCACGCCGTGCGCGCGGCAGGCGGCGCTGATCGGATCCATGTCGGCGGGATGGCCGAGGGCATCGACCGCGATCACGGCGGCGAACTCCTGCTCGGCCAACAGCTCGTTGACCAGGCCTGGGTCGAGCGTCCAGCTGTCGGCGCTGACATCGACCAGCAGCGGGCGCGCGCCGGTGTAATAGACCGCGTTGGCGGTGGCGCCGAAGGTCCAGTCGGGTACGATCACCGTGTCGCCCGCCTTGACCCCGAGGGCGAGCAGCGCGAGATGCAGGGCGGCGGTGCCGCTGGAGGTGGCGACCGCGCGCTCGCAGCCGGCGAGCGCGGGCAGCCGCGCCTCGATCTCGTCGACGAACGGGCCCGCGGTGGACACCCAGTTGTCGTCAACGCAGGACAGCAGGTACTCCTTCTCGCGCCCGCGCAGGTCCGGCACGCTCAGCGGGATGTCGTACTTCCGTTCCATCATTCGCGCTCGCGGTTGGCGACGCGATCGAGATCGCGCTCGGCGGTTTCGAGGTCTTGCGGCCGGCCGAGGTCCTTCCAGTACTCGTGGATCGGGAACAGGCCGACCCTGAGCCCGGCGCCGCGACCGAGTTCCATCAGATCGGGCATGTCGAGGCGCTGGTCGGGGCGGACCAGAGCGCAGAACTCCGGCGACAAAAGATAAATTCCCGCAGCCACGAAATAGTGCATGCACGGCTTCTCCTGGATGCCAAGGAACAGGCCGTCGTCGTTGTGGCGGACCACGCCGTAGGGCACGTCGACCTGATACTGCGCGACCGCCACCGTGCCGTCGTGCCGGTTGCGGCGGTGGAAGCTGACCAGCGCGCCGTAGTCGACATCGGTCAGCACGTCGCCGTTGAGCACCAGCAGCCCGCCGGCGGGCAGATCGTCGATCCGCCCGATCGCGCCGGCGGTGCCCAGCGGCTCGTCCTCGCGCAGGATCGACAGCTCGGCGATACCCGGCCGCCCGGCCGCGAATTCGGCGATCTTGTCGGCGAGGTAATGGACGGCGATGTAGACGCGCCGGACCTGCGTCTCCTCGAGGCGCGCGATGAGCCGCTCGACGATCGGCTTGCCGCCCACCGGCAGCAGCGGCTTGGGCAGGTCGCGGGTGCGCTCGCCGAGGCGCCTGCCGAGCCCACCGGCCATGATCAGGGCCGCCGGCGGCTCGCTTTCGACGTCGGCGAAGGCGAGAATCTCGCGCAACGTGCCGGACTCGTCGACCACCGGCAGAAAGGCCGCGTGCGGACTGGCGCGGCGCAGCCACTCGAGCAGGTCGCGGTTGGCGTCGAGCCGGTCGATGCGCCCAATGACCGGCTCGCGCTGCATGATCCGGACGATCGACTCCTCGACCGCGACGCCGCTCAGGATCGCGCGCCGCACGTCGCCGTCGGTGACCGTGCCGAGCACCCGGCCGGTCCGGTCGGCGACCACCTGGAACAGGTTGCCGGTCTCGGTCATCCGCTCCATCGCGCGCCGGACCGTCGTGTCGGGCGCACAGACGATGGCGGCGAAATCGGTGAGACGAACGAGGCTCATGACGCGTGACGCCGACGTTGCGCCTCTTCGATGCCACGCGTCGCGGTCTCCGGGCTCGCCATGCGGCCGGCGCGCGCGCCGAACGCGAGACGGCGAATGATGCCGCTGTCGTCCTCGAGCGCGGGGGCGGGCGCCGGCCGCGCTGCGCCGCCCAGCACCGCCGCCAGCGTCCTGCGAAAGGCATCGGCGTCGCGGTTGACGAAGTGGGTGGTGTAAGCCGGATTCAATGACCGGTGCCCGGTCAGCTCGAGGAACGCGTCGGCGTAGTCTGAGAACTCGATCGTCGGCACGCCCATGACCAGCGCATCGGCCTGGGTGGTGCTGTAGTAGTTGGTGACGAAGCACGCGGCGCGGGTGGCGAGCACCGAGGGATGCAGATAGCTGACCGCGAAGCGCGCGTCGGAGAAGCGCGCCAGCGCGTGTTTGACGAGCGCCATGTCGGTGACCGCATGGGGCTTGATGAACACCGGCCGGCTTTTCGCCACGTCCGCGAGCACGGTCAACGTGGCGTGCAGCAGCTCGGTCCCCGACCGCTCACTCCTGAGGAAGTCGAGCGGCCCCAGGAAGCCGAGCATGTAGACCACGATCTGTTCGCTCGCCGGCAGCTCCAGGCGGCGGAACTCGGCGTCGAACCAGCGCCCCGCGTTGTCCCGC
>DASWHU010000408.1:0-15823 GCA_036398035.1 Alphaproteobacteria bacterium
GAGCGCCTCGGCGACGTGGCGGCGGGTGACGCCGTTCGCGCCGTCGAGGTCGGCGAGGGTGCGCGCGACGCGCAGCACCCGGTGGTAGCCGCGCGCCGACAATCTGAGGCGGTCGACCGCGTCCGTGAGCAGCGCCCGGCCGCGCTCGTCCGGCGCCGCGACGCGCTCCAGGAGCGCGCCGTCGGCGTCCGAATTGGTGCGCACCGGCGCCCCGCCCGCGCGCGTCTCGCCGGCATAGCGCTCGGACTGCACCGCGCGCGCCTCGGCGACGCGCTTGCCGACCTGGGCCGAGCCTTCCGCCGGCGGCGGCAGCGCGAGGTCGGCGGCGGCGAGCGCGGGCACGTCGGCGTGCAGGTCGATGCGGTCGAACATCGGCCCCGAGATGCGCGCCTGGTAGTCGGCGGCGCAGCGGGGCGCGCGGCTGCAGGCGCGCTCGGCGTCGTCGAGATGGCCGCAGCGGCACGGGTTCATCGCCGCGACCAGCTGGAAGCGCGCGGGATAGGTGTAGTGGGCGTTGGCGCGCGCGACCGTCACCGTGCCGGTCTCCAACGGCTGGCGCAGCGCCTCCAGCACCGGGCGCTGGTACTCGGGGAACTCGTCGAGGAACAGCACGCCGAGATGGGCGAGCGAGACCTCGCCCGGGCGCGCGCGCGTCCCGCCGCCGACCATCGCCGCCACCGAGGCCGAGAAGTGCGGGTCGCGGAACGGGCGCCGGCGCAGCAGGCGCCCGCCCTGAAGCGCGCCGGCGATCGAGGCGATCATGCTCACCTCGAGCGCCTCCGAGGAGGCGAGCGGCGGCAACAGGTCGCCGAGGCGCGCGGCGAGCATCGACTTGCCGGCGCCGGGCGGGCCGATCATCAGCAGGTTGTGGCCGCCGGCGGCGGCGACCTCGAGCGCGCGCTTGGCGGTCTCCTGGCCCTTGATGTCGGCGAGGTCGAGCGGCCCGGCCGCCGCCGCCTGCATCAGCGGCGCGGGCGGGGTCAGCACCTGGCTGCCCTTGAAGTGGTTGACCAGGGCGACGAGGTCGGGCGCGGCGAGCACCTCGATCTCGCCCGCCCACGCCGCCTCGCCGCCGAGCGCGGCCGGGCAGATCAGCCCGCGCCCCGCGGCCGAGGCCGCGATCGCCGCCGGCAGCACGCCGGGCACCGGCGAGATGCGGCCGTCGAGCGCGAGCTCGCCGAGCGCCGCGAAGCCGTCGAGCGCGTCCGCCGGCAGGATCGCCATCGCCGCCAGGATCGCGAGCGCGATCGGCAGGTCGAAGTGGCTGCCCTCCTTGGCGAGGTCGGCGGGCGCGAGGTTGACCGTGATCCGCTTGGCCGGCAAGGACAGCCCGAGCGCGCCGAGCGCCGCGCGCACCCGCTCGCGCGATTCCGCGACCGCCTTGTCGGGCAGGCCGACCAGGGTGAACGCCGACAGCCCGGCGGCGATCTGCACCTGGACCTCGACGCCGACCACGTCGATGCCCTGGAACGCGACCGTATGGCAGCGCGCGACCATGGCGGCAGTCTAGGGCGCGGCCGGGATGCGGGCCAGCGCGGCGGCAACCACGCGCGGCCCGCCCGCTGTTAGGCTCACGCGGAGCCGCGAAGGACGCGGCGGGCGCCATGCTGCCCGGCCGGCGCTTGGTATGTTTGAACCACAGAGGACACAGAGCACACAGAGAAAACATACCTCTGTGGCCTCTGTGTCCTCGGTGGTTTTCCTTTCTGCCTTCTCCGCGTCCCCCGCTCGTTGGCCAGGGCAGGCCTCGACGGCCCCGCGTGCGTACAGCCTCTTCGCCGCCTTGCCGCGCCGTGCTATGCGGACTTGCGGCGCTGCGCGGCGCCGCGGCGAGGGAGCGTATCGATGGTCAAGGGCCTGCTGGCGCTCGCGGCGATCATCGCCGGCACCATGGTGCTCCAGCTCGCCAACGCTATCCTCGGCATCATCGTGCCGCTGCAGATGGGCCTCTTGGGCAAGTCGACCGCGGTGATCGGCGCGGTGGTCACGGCCTACGCGCTCGGCTTCCTGCTCGGCTGCCTGGGCGCGCCCGCCTTCATCCGCCCGATTGGCCACATCCGCGCCTTCGCCGCGCTCGCCGCCACCTTGTCGGTGGCGACCTTGTTGTTCACCACCACCGACTCCCCGCTCGCCTGGGCGGTGCTGCGCTTCGCCATGGGCGCGTGCGTCGCGGCGGTGTTCACCGTGGTCGAGAGCTGGATCACCGGCGAGGCGCCCAAGGGCGACCGCGGCCGGGTGATCGCGGTCTACATGGTGTGCAACAAGACCGGGGTCATGCTCGGCCAGGGCTTGTTGGTCGTGGGCGACGCGGCGAGCGCGGGGTTCTTCGTGTTCGTGTGCGCGTGCTTCTCGTTCTCCCTGGTGCCGGTGGCGCTGACCCGCGCCGGCGGACCGGTGCCCCAGGACGCGGTCACCCTCGGCATCCGCGCGCTGTACCGGATCGCGCCGGTCGGCGTGGTCGGCTGCCTCGGCGCCGGGCTGGTGAACGCCTCGGTGCTCGGGCTCGCGCCGGTCTACGGCCTCGGCATCGGGCTTGCGCCCGAGCGCATCGCGCTGCTGGTGCTGGTCGCCCAGCTCGGCAGCCTGCTGCTGCAATGGCCGCTCGGCTGGCTGTCGGACCGGATCGACCGCC
The DNA here is from genome assembly GCA_036398035.1 of Alphaproteobacteria bacterium. Classification (GTDB taxonomy): domain Bacteria; phylum Pseudomonadota; class Alphaproteobacteria; order UBA7887; family UBA7887; genus DASWHU01. The sequence goes on from DASWHU010000408.1 coordinate 2,633, forward strand.
GCCAGGTGATCGTCGGCGCGTGCGCGACCGGCGCCGCGGCGAGCCTCGCCATCGCGCTCTGGGGGCGCGACGACCCGCTGCTGCTGCTCGGGCTGTTCGCGCTGTGGGGCGCATTCTCGCTGTCGATCTACGCGGTGTGCATCGCGCATGCGAGCGACTTCGCCAAGCCCGCCGAGCTGTTGCCGCTGATCAGCTCGCTCCTGGTCGCGTGGGCGATCGGCTCGACGGTCGGGCCGCCCTTGGCGACGCTCGCCATGACCGCGGCGGGCGAGGACGGGCTGTTCGCCTACGCCGCCCTGGTCACCGCGCTGATCGGCGCCTTCGCCGGCTGGCGGATGACCCGCCGCCGCGCGCCGCCGCGCGCGTTGCGCGAGGCGTTCGTCAACATGCCCGCGACCTCGCCCGCGGTCGCCGAGCTGTCGCCCAGGGTCGGGCGCGAGACGGACGCGGAGTAGCCGCCGCGCTCAGGTGCCGGCGGCGACGCGCGCCTCGATCGCGTCCCAGATGAGGGCGGCGACGTTGGTGCCGTCGAAGCGCGCGATCTCCTGGATGCCGGTCGGCGAGGTGACGTTGATCTCGGTCAGCCAGCCGCCGATCACGTCGATGCCGGTGAAGATCAGCCCGCGCGCCTTCAGCTCGGGCCCCAAGGCGGCGCAGATCTCGCGCTCGCGCGCGGTCAGGGTCGCGGGCTCCGCCCGGGCGCCGACATGGAGGTTCGCGCGCGCCTCGCCCGCGGCCGGCACCCGGTTGAGCGCGCCGACCGGCTCGCCGTCGACCAGGATGATGCGCTTGTCGCCCCGGCGCACCTCGGGCAGGTACTTCTGGACCACGATCGGCTCGCGATAGAGGCCGGTGAACAGCTCCAAGAGCGCGTTCAGGTTCTCGTCCCCGGGGCCGACGTGGAACACGCCGGCGCCGCCGTTGCCGAACAAGGGCTTGATGATGATGTCGCGGTGGCGGGCGCGGAAGTCGGCGACCTGGCGCCTGTCCGAGGTGATCAGGGTCGGCGGCATCAGCCCCTCGAAATGGGTGACGAACAGCTTCTCGGGCGCGTTGCGCACCTCGGCCGGGTCGTTGACCACGAGCGTCTGTGGGTGGATGTGCTCCAACAGATGCGTCGCGGTGATGTAGGCCATGTCGAACGGCGGGTCCTGGCGCATCAGCACCACGTCCATGGTGGAGAGCGCGACGGTCTCGGGCGGGCCCAAGGTGAAGTGGTCGCCCTTCTTGCGCCGCACTTGAAGCGCGCGCGCCTCGGCGACCACCTTGCTCTCGACCATCGACAGCGCGCGCGGCAGGAAATGGACCAGCGCGTGGCCGCGCGCCTGCGCCTCGAGCGCGAGCGCGAACGTCGAGTCGGCATCGATGTCGATGCCCGCGAGCGGGTCCATCTGGATCGCGACCTTGAGGCCCATCGCGCCTCCGGCCCGCCCTCTGCGCGCTCAGTTGAGCCGGCCGCGCAGGCTCGCGAGCAGCGCGCTCGCCTCCTCGCGCTCGGCGCCCGGCGGGCTGCGCTCGAGGAACCGCGCCAGCGCCCAGGCGGCGTCGCGCAAGCTGCCGCGCCGGGCCGACAGGATGGCGAGCTCGCGCAACAGCCCGCCGGAGTCGGGTGCCAGGATCAGCATCGCGCGCAGCGCGCCGATCGCGCGGCCCACGTCGCCGCGCTGGAAGGCGCGCAGCTTGACGTTGTTCTCGAGCCTGAGCAGCACCTCGGCGTCCGAGACCGCGGCATGATGGTGAGGCAGGAGCTCGGCCTCGGGACCGGCGGTGGCCTTGAGCAGGTCGCGCAAATCGCCGCTGCCGACCGTCCGGCAGCGGTGGAACGGATCGAGGATCGCGCGCCCGCTCGAATCCTCGATGCGGATCAGGAAATGGCCGGGAAAGGCGAGCCCGACGGCGCCCCGCCCGCCGGCGCGCAGCCAGTGCAGGCACAGGATGCCGAGGCTCACCGGGATGCCGCGCCGGCGGTCGATGACCCGCATCAGGTTGGCGTTGTCGGGATGCTCGTAGTCGTCGCGGTCGCCGTCATAGCCGTAGCCGTCGAACAGGCTGGCGGCGAGCGCGCGCGCCGCGCCTTCGACCGTCTCGGCCGCCGCGCCGGCGCGCGCCTCGGCGGCGAGCGCGCGAAGATGGGCGCGATAGGGCGCGGGGTCGGTCTCGGGGCGGTCGATCGCGGCCAGCAGCAGCGCCTGCTCGGCGATCCCCGGCCCGGCCTCGCCGGCCCGCACCGCGCCGCGCAGCGCCTCCTCCTCGGCCGACGCCGGCGCCGGCAGCTCGGCGATCATCCGCGCCGCGCCGCGTCGTCCTTGAAGACGACATGGCTGACCACGCGCCGCACATGCTCGAGGGTGCGCGCATGCGCGATCACCCGGTCGAGCTCCGCCTGGTCCTGGGCGATGCCGAGCAGATAGACGGTGCCGTTGACGGTGGTGATGCTGTAATTGATGTCGAGCACCTGGCGGTCGGTGAGCAGGTGGCCGCGCAGCTTGGTGGTGATCCAGCGGTCGCGCACCACATCGACCGCGGTGTCGTCGCCGATGCGGATCTCGTTGATCACCTGGCGCACGCCGTCCACTTTCCACGCCAGCTCGGCGGCGCGGTCGACCAGTTCCTGGCCGCGCACCGTGCCGCTCAGCAGCACCCGGCCCTCGACCACGTCGATGTTGACCTCGCGGTACAGGTCGTCGATATGCGCCATGAACAGCGCGTGGTTGATCTCGAGGTCGATCGCGGTATCGGATACCGCCTCGCCGACCGGGCGTTCCTGGGCGACGGCGACGCCGGCGGTGGCGCCGGCCCCGGTCGCGACGCCGAGCGGCGAGCATGAGCTGAGCACCGGCCCCGCGGCCAGCGCCGCCAGCAGGGCAAGCGCCGCGGCGCGCCGGCGCCTCACCAAGCCGACTCGCGCCACGCGTCGGGATGATGCACGGGCCATAGGAAACGCGGGCTGGGCCAAGGTCTGACGAGCATGACGTCGAAGCGTGCACAGAGTGCGCCGAAGCGGGGGTTGCGTGCAAGGTACAATTCCGCCGCGCGCACGATGCGCCGGCGCTGGCGCGGCGCGGGCGGCGCAGTCTCGGCGTCGATGTCGGCGCGCGCCTTGACCTCGACGAACGCGATCACCGGCCCGCGCCGGGCGATGATGTCGATCTCGCCGACCGGCGTGCGCCAGTCGCGGGCGAGGATCTGCCAGCCGCAAAGCCTGAGGCGCCAGCGGCACGCCGCCTCGGCGGTGCGGCCGAAGCGCAGCGCGCCGTGGCGCGCGGCGCGCCGGTCAGTCCGCGGCGTCGCCACCGCGCAGCGCCAGCGCGCGCGCATACAGCGCCCTGCGCGCCCGCCCGGTGCGCTGGGCCACGGCCTGCGCGGCGCGCGCCGGCGGCAGCTCGGCGAGCGCCGCGCCGAGCAGCCGGTCGACCTCGGCATCGCTCACCGCCTGCCCCGCGGGCTCGGCCGGCGCCCCGATCACCAGCACGCACTCGCCGCGCGGGGCCCGGTCCGCGAACCGCCCGGCGAGCGCATCGAGGGGGGCGCGCACCACCTCCTCGTGCAGCTTGGTCAGCTCGCGCGCGACCGCCGCCGGCCGCGCGCCGAGCGCCGCCGCCGCGTCGGCAAGCAGGGCGCCGAGCCGGCGCGGCGATTCGAGCAGCACCAAGGTGGCGTCGATCGCGGCGATGCGTGCCAGCGCCGCGCGCCGCGCCTGGGCGCGCGCCGGCAGATAGCCGGCAAAGTAAAACCTGTCGGTGGGCAGGCCCGAGACGGTGAGCGCCGCCAGCACCGCCGACGGCCCGGGCACGGGATGGACCGGGACGCCGGCGGCGATCGCCTCGGTGACCAGCCGGTAGCCGGGGTCCGAGACCAGCGGCGTGCCGGCATCGCTGACCAGGCAAACGATTGCCCCGGCGTGCAACTGCGCGATCAGGCGCGGGCGCACGCGGGGCGCGTTGTGGTCGTTGTAGCTCACCAGCTTGGCCGCGACGCCGTGGGCGGCGAGCAGCCGGCCGGTGTGGCGGGTGTCCTCGCACGCCACCAGATCGGCGCCGGCGAGCGCGGCGAGCGCGCGCAGGGTGATGTCGGCCAGGTTGCCGATCGGGGTCGCGACCAGATACAGCCCGGGGTCCAGTTTACTTGGCCGGTGCCCCGCGCTACCGTCGCCGCGTGATCGCGCTTTCGCCACGCCGTCGTCGCGTCAGGCGCGCGCTTAGCCCCGGGGCATTGGCCCGCCGGGCCGCGTGCCTGCTCCTTGGGTTAATATTGGCGGCCGGATGCGCGCGCACCGTAGCGCCGCCGCAACCGGCAGCGCAAGCGGAGGCCGAGGCCGCCGCGCCCGCGCCGGCGCCGGCCGAGGCCGAGCCGGTGGTCTCGCCGCTGGCGCCGCCGTCCGCGGTGCCGGTCGCGCCGCCGGGGCGGCCGCTGGCCGCGGGCGAGGTCCGGGTCGGCATCCTGCTGCCCTTCACCGGCGCCCATGCGGCGCTCGGCGAGGCGCTGCTCAACGCCGCCTCGCTCGCCTTGTTCGACCACGGCGGCGACACCGTGACCTTGCTGCCCAAGGACACCGGCAGCACCGGCTCGGGCGCCGATTCGGCGGTGCGCGCCGCGCTCGGCGAGGGCGCGCGGGTGGTGGTCGGTCCGCTGCTGGCAAGCTCGGTGCGCGCCGCCGCGCCCGCGGCCCGCCAGGCGGCGGTGCCGGTGCTGGCGTTCTCCAACGACAGCTCGGTGGCGGGCGAGGGGGTGTTCATCATGGGCGTGACCCCGGCGCAGCAGGTCGCGCGGGTGGTCGCGCTGGCCCGCGCCCAGGGCCACGCGCGCTTCGCCGCGCTGGCCCCCGACACGCCGTTCGGCAACGCGGTGGTGAGCGCGCTGTTCGAGGCCGCGGAGGCCTCCGGCGGCGCGGTCGACCGGGTCGAGCTCTTCGTCCCCGGCCAGGTCAGCGTGAGCGAGAACGAGGAGGTCCGCCGGCTCGCCGCGGCGGCCAAGGGCGGCGCGTTCGATGCGCTCTTGATCGCAGCCGGCGGCGCCGACCTGCGCACGATGGCGCCGCTGCTGCCCTATTACGGCGTCGACCCGGACCGGATTCAGCTGCTCGGCACCGAGCTGTGGCACGACCCCGCCGTGCTCGGCGAGCCGGCGCTGCTCGGCGGCTGGTTCGCCGCCCAGCCCGATGACGCCTTCGACCAGTTCCGCGGCCGCTACCGGTCGGTCTACGGCGCCGAGCCGCCCAGGCTCGCCGCGCTCGCCTACGACGCGGTGGCGCTGGTCGCGGCGCTCGCGCGCAGCCCACGCGGCCCCGACTTCAGCCGCGCCGTGCTCACCGATGCCGACGGCTTCGCCGGCATCGACGGCATCTTCCGGTTCGGCGACGACGGCGTGAACCAGCGCGGGCTCGCGGTCTACCGCATCGCCGCGCGCACCTTCGAGGTGGTCGACCCGGCGCCGGCCTCGTTCGCCGCGCCCGCGTTCTGATCCGCCGCGCCCGCTCGCCCGGGCGTGAGGCGCGCGACGATCGCATCGAGCAGCAGGCGGCCCTGGGGCGTCGTCGCGATCCGGCCGGGGCGGAGCCGGATCAGGCGAGCGTCGGCGAGCGCGGCCACCGCCCGGGCATCGAGCGCCTCGGCGAAAGCGAGGCCGGTGCGGCGGCGGAGGTCCGCCTCGGCCACACCGTCAGTGAGCCGGAGCCCCATCAGCAGCACCTCCGCGACCAGCTCGGCTGCCGTGAGCGCCGCGCGGCGGCGCCGGCCGTGGCCGCGCGCCTCCACCGCGGCGAGCCAGGCCGCGGGCGCCGGAATGGTCTCGGTCGCCACCACCCGGCCCGCGTGCGCGAGGCGGCCGTGGGCGCCGGGGCCGATGCCGGCATAGTCGCGGTGCCGCCAGTACGCCAGGTTGTGGCGGCATTCCTCGCCGGGCCGCGCGTGGTTCGAGATCTCGTAAGCCGGCAGGCCCGCCGCCTCCAGCACCTCCTGGGTCACCTGCCACAGCGCCACCGCCGTGTCCTCGTCGGGCGACGCGAATTCGCCGGCGCGGCGCGCGGCGAAGAACGGCGTCCCCTTCTCGATGGTCAGCTGATAGGCCGAGACGTGGCCCTGCGCGTGCGCCAGCGCGCGCATCAGCTCGGCCCGCCACGCGGCGGGGGTCTGGCCGGGGCGGGCGTAGATGAGGTCGAACGAGACGCGCGCCACCGCGGCCCGCGCCGCCGCCACCGCCGCCAGCGCCTCGCCCGCGTCGTGGGCGCGCCCCAGGAAGCGCAGCGCGGCGTTGTCGAGCGCCTGGACGCCAAGCGAGATGCGGTTGATGCCGGCGGCGGCGAAGTCGGCGAGCCGCGCCGCCTCGGCCGATGTCGGGTTGGCCTCGAGCGTGATCTCGGCATCGCCGGCGAGGTCGAAGCGGCGCGCGATGCGGTCGATCAGCGCGGCAACGGTGGCCGGAGCCATCAGCGACGGCGTGCCGCCGCCGAGGAACACCGTCTGCACCGCGCGCGCGCCGATCCGATCGGCGGCCTCGTCGAGCTCGGCGAGCAGCGCGCGCCGCCAGCGCCCCTGGTCGATGCCCTCGGCGACGTGGCTGTTGAAGTCGCAATAGGGGCATTTCGACCGGCAGAACGGCCAGTGGACATAGACCGACAGCGCGCGCTCAGCGGCGGCCAACCGAGGACTCCTCCGCTGCCGGCGCGAGGCAGGCGGCGGCGAGCTTGGCGAAGGCGCGGGCGCGGTGGCTGATGCGGTCCTTGTCCGCCGGCGCCATCTCGGCGAAGGTGCGGCGATGGCCGGCGGCAACGAAGATCGGGTCGTAGCCGAAGCCGCGGCCCCCGCGCGGCGGGAAGGCGAGCCGGCCCTCGACCGTGCCCTCGAACAGCTCGCAGTGGCCGTCGGGCCAGCACAGCGCGAGCGCGCACGCGAACCGGGCCTCGGCGTCCCTGCGCGCGCCCAGCTCGGCCTCGATTCGCGCCATCGCCCGAGCGAAGTCGCGCTCCGGGCCCGCCCAGCGCGCCGAGTGGAGTCCCGGCGCGCCGGCGAGCGCGGCGACCTCGAGCCCGGAATCGTCGGCGAGCGCGGGCAGGCCCGCGGCGCGCGCGGCGGCCTCGGCCTTGATGCGCGCATTGGCGGCGAAGCTCGCGCCGGTCTCGGCCGGCTCGGCGAGGCCGAGCCCGGACGCCGCCGCCGCCTCGATCCCGAACGGTGCGAGCAGGGCGGCGATCTCGGCCACCTTGCCGGGGTTGTGGCTCGCCACCAGCACGCGGGGGCCGTCAAGCCGGCGCGCCATCGCGTGCCGCGAGCGCGCGCGCGATCGCCTCGCCCTGGAGCGCGACCAGCTGCTCGGTGCCGGCGCGCGCGAGCGCCAGCAGAAGGTCGAGATGCTCGGCGCGGAACGGCGCCGCCTCGGCGGTCGCCTGGACCTCGACGATGCCGCCCTTGGCGGTGAGCACGAAGTTGGCGTCGGCTTCCGCGGTGCTGTCCTCGGCATAGTCGAGGTCGATCACGGCGATGCCCTGATACAGGCCGCAGCTGATCGCGGCGACCCGGTCGGTGAGCGGCGAGCGCTCGATCAGGGCGTTGCGCACCAGATAGTCGAACGCCAGGTGCAAGGCCACGTAGCCGCCGGTGATCGCCGCGGTGCGGGTGCCGCCGTCGGCCTGCAGCACGTCGCAGTCGACGCGCACCTGGCGCTCGCCGAAGCCGTCGAGCGCGCACACCGCGCGCAAGGACCGCCCGATCAGCCGCTGGATCTCGAGCGTCCGCCCGGACTGGCGCCCGCGCGCCGCCTCGCGGTCGGTCCGCACGTCGGTGGCGCGCGGCAGCATGCCGTACTCGGCGGTCACCCAGCCGCGCCCGGTGTTGCGCAGGAACGGCGGCACCCGGTCCTCGACCGTCGCCGCGCACAGCACCTGGGTGTCGCCGAAGCGGACCAGGCACGAGCCCTCGGCGTACTTGTTGACGCCGGTCTCGATCACCACCTCGCGGAGCTGGTCCGGGGCCCGGCCGGACGGGCGCATCGCCTTTGCCTCGCTCGAAATCGCGCGCGCGCGCTTGGGCCGCGACCCTAATCCCTGCCGGGGCGCGCGTCCACCGCCCGCACTGCGGTATCATTGACGCTGGTCGGGGCGGTAACTAAGTTCTGGCGCGCCACGCCCCCGCAACCCGAGCCCAGCAGGAGGTCTGGTGAGCACCACCCCCAAGTCGGCCATGTTCTCGGAGCTGAACGAGCGCTCGCGCCTGATCTTCTCGCAGATCGTCGAGTCCTATTTCGACACCGGCGAGCCGGTCGGCTCGCGCACGCTGTCGCGCAAGCTGCCGATGCAGCTGTCGCCGGCGACCATCCGCAACGTCATGGCCGACCTCGAGGACCTGGGCCTCCTGTTCGCGCCGCACACCTCGGCCGGCCGGCTGCCGACCGAGCGCGGCCTGCGCCTGTTCATCGACGGGCTGCTGGAGATCGGCGACCTCAGCGCCGAGGAGCGCGACAACATCGAAAGCCAGTGCGCGGGCGCCGGGCGGACCCTGTCCGAGGTGCTCAACCAGGCGACCGAGATGCTGTCGGGCCTGACCAGCGCCGCCGGCCTGGTGCTGGCGCCCAAGAGCGAGGCGCCGGTGCGCCATCTCGAGTTCGTCGGCATGTCGCCGGGCCGGGCGCTGGCGATCATGGTGCTGGCCAACGGCCTGGTCGAGAACCGCCTGATCGACCTTCCGGTGGGCATCACCGCCTCGGCGCTGGTCGAGGCCGCGAACTACATCAACTCCCGCCTGATCGGGCGCACGCTCGGCGAGGCACGCGGCATGATCGAGGTCGAGCTCGCGGCGCGCAGGGCCGAGCTCGACGCGCTCGCGACCCGGGTGGTCGAGGCCGGGCTCGCCACCCTCGCCAATGTCTCGGACGAGCCGACCCTGATCGTGCGCGGGCGCGCCAACCTGTTCGAGGACGTGAGCGCGCTGGCCGACCTCGAGCGCATCCGCAGCCTGTTCGACCAGCTCGAGCAGCGCAAGAACCTGCTCAGGCTGATCGACTCGACCCTCGGCGGGCCGGGGGTGCACGTGTTCATCGGCTCGGAAAGCAAGCTGTTCGACCTCGCCGGCTGCTCGATGATCGTCGCCCCCTTGGGCGCCAAGCGCGGCCTCGGCGACGGCTCGGCCGCCGGCGCCTGCGTCGGCGCGATCGGCGTCATCGGGCCGACCCGGATCAACTACGCGCGCATCATCCCGATGGTCGACTACACTGCGCGGGCGATCGGCCGGCTGATGTCCTGACCGCGGGCTTGCGCCGCCGCGTTCAATCGCAACACAGGCAGACGGAGTCATGGCCGAACCCAAGCCGCAATCGGACGCGCCCGAGCCGCAAGCGCCCGCCGAGGCCGAAGGCGTGCCCGCCGGCGAGACGCCGCCGGCGGCGGAGGAGCTGCTGCGCGCGGAGCTGGCCGAACTCAAGGACCAGCTGTTGCGCGCGCTCGCGGAAGCGGACAATCAGCGCAAGCGCGCGGCGCGCGAGCGCGACGAGACCGCCAAGTTCGCGATCGCCGGCTTTGCCCGCGACGTGGTCCAGGTCGCCGACGATCTCGAGCGCGCGCTGGCCAGCGCGCCGCGCGCCGGCGGCGACGGCCAGGCATCGATCGCGTCGCTGGTCGAGGGCGTGGAGCTGACCCGGCGCAGCCTGCAGGCGGCGCTCGACCGCCACGGGGTGAGGCGCATCGAGCCCTTGGGCGAGCGGTTCGACCACAACCTGCACGAGGCCATGTTCGAGGTCGAGACCGCCGACGCCGAGCCCGGCACCGTGGTCCAGGTGGTCCAGCACGGCTACCGCATCCACGACCGGCTGCTGCGCGCGGCGCGGGTCGCCGTCGCCAAGCCGCCGGCGCCCGGAGCGGGCGTCGATACCGAGGCCTGAGCCCGCGCCGGCACCGGTTGCAGGCCCAGCTCCCGGCTCCCATATACCCCAACGATCGGAGGTTTGCCGGTACCCACGTGAAACCGACCGGGCCGCCCGGTGCTCGCTAAGAGGCCGGGGCCGGTCCGCCTGCTTTGCTGACAAGGGGAAAGTCATGAGCAAGATCATCGGTATCGACCTTGGCACCACCAACTCCTGCGTCGCGGTGATGGAGGGCAAGGACGCCAAGGTGATCGAGAACGCGGAGGGCATGCGCACCACGCCCTCGATCGTCGCCTTCACCGACGACGAGGTCCTGGTCGGCCAGCCGGCCAAGCGCCAGGCGGTGACCAACCCCGAGAACACGCTGAGCGCGATCAAGCGCCTGATCGGGCGGCGCTGGGACGACCCGATGGTGCGCAAGGACGCCGGCATGGTGCCCTACAAGATCGTCAAGGCCGACAACGGCGACGCCTGGGTCGAGGCCGGCGGCAAGCGCCACGCGCCGAGCCAGATCAGCGCGCTGGTGCTGCAGAAGATGAAGGAGACCGCCGAGCGCTATCTGGGCGAGACCGTCAGCCAGGCGGTGATCACGGTCCCGGCCTACTTCAACGATTCCCAGCGCCAGGCGACCAAGGACGCCGGCAAGATCGCCGGGCTCGAGGTGCTGCGCATCATCAACGAGCCGACCGCGGCCTCGCTCGCCTACGGCCTGGAGAAGAAGGGCACGGGCATCATCGCGGTCTACGACCTCGGCGGCGGCACCTTCGACATCTCGATCCTCGAGATCGGCGACGGCGTGTTCGAGGTCAAGGCGACCAACGGCGACACCTTCCTCGGCGGCGAGGACTTCGACATCCGCCTGGTCGACTACCTGGCCGGCGAGTTCAAGAAGGAGCAGGGCATCGACCTGCGCACCGACAAGCTGGCGCTGCAGCGGCTCAAGGAGGCGGCCGAGAAGGCCAAGATCGAGCTGTCCAGCACCACCCAGACCGAGATCAACCTGCCGTTCATCACCGCCGACCAGACCGGGCCCAAGCACCTGACCATGAAGCTCACCCGCGCCAAGCTCGAGGCGCTGGTCGAGGACCTGGTCCAGCGCACGGTCGCGCCGTGCAAGGCCGCGCTCAAGGACGCCGGCATCGCCGCGAGCGAGATCGACGACGTGGTGTTGGTCGGCGGCATGACCCGTATGCCCAAGGTGATCGAGACGGTCAAGACCTTCTTCGGGCGCGAGCCGCACAAGGGCGTCAACCCGGACGAGGTGGTCGCGGTCGGCGCCGCCATCCAGGGCGCGGTGCTGCGCGGCGAGGTCAAGGACGTGCTGCTGCTCGACGTGACGCCGCTGTCGCTCGGCATCGAGACCTTGGGCGGCGTGTTCACCCGCCTGATCGACCGCAACACCACCATCCCGACCAAGAAGAGCCAAATCTTCTCGACCGCCGAGGACAACCAGACCGCGGTCACCATCCGCGTGTTCCAGGGCGAGCGCGAGATCGCCGCCGACAACAAGGCGCTCGGCCAGTTCGACCTGGTCGGCATCCCGCCGTCGCCGCGCGGCGTGCCGCAGATCGAGGTCACCTTCGACATCGACGCCAACGGCATCGTCAACGTCCAGGCCAAGGACAAGGCGACCGGCAAGGAGCAGCAGATCCGCATCCAGGCCTCGGGCGGGCTGACCGATTCCGAGATCGAGCGCATGGTCAAGGAGGCCGAGGCGCACGCCGGCGAGGACCGCAAGCGGCGCGATCTGATCGACGCGCGCAACCATGCGGACGCGGTCATCCACTCGACCGAGAAGGCGCTCAAGGAGCACGGCGACCGGCTTGCCAGCGCCGACAAGAGCGCGATCGAGGAGTCGGTCCAGGCCTTGCGCACGGCCGCGGAAGGCGACGACACGGACGCGATCAGGGCCAAGACCGACGCCCTCCAGCAGGCGGCGATGAAGCTCGGCGAGGCGATGTACAAGGCCGCCCAGGCCGAGGAGGCCGGCACCGGCACCGGCGACGGCGGCGAGGCCGCGGGCGCCGGCAGCGAGGGCGGCGACGAGACCGTGGTCGACGCCGACTTCGAGGAGGTCCGCGACGAGCAACGGGGCGAGTCTTGACCGCGGCGCCCATGACGACTGCGGCGCCCGTGGCCGCGGGCCGGCCATGACCAGGGTTCGCCGTCCCGGCGGGACGGCCTGAGCCGGTCGAGGCGTCCGTCGGGGGTCGGGCGGCGATGGCCAAGCGCGATTACTACGACACGCTCGGCGTGGCGCGCGGCGCCACCGCGGCCGAGATCAAGTCGGCGTATCGCAAGCTGGCGATGCGTTTCCATCCCGACCGCAACCCGGACGAACCCGACGCCGAGCACCGCTTCAAGGAGGCCGCCGAGGCTTACGAGGTGCTGCGCGACGAGGACAAGCGCGCCGCCTATGACCGCTTCGGCCATGACGCCTTCGACGGCGCCGGCGCGGCCGGCGCCGGCTTCGGCTTCACCGCGTCGAGCTTCGCCGACGTGTTCGACGACCTGTTCGGCGAGTTCATGGGCGCGCGCCGCGGTGGCGCCCGGCGCGGCGCCGATCTCCGCTACAACCTCGAGATCAGCCTCGAGGACGCCTATCGCGGCCGCCAGGCCACCATCCGCACCACCACCACCGTGACCTGCGAGGCCTGCGCCGGCTCGGGCGCCGAGGCCGGCTCGCAGCCGATCGCCTGCACCACCTGCCAGGGCGCGGGCAAGGTGCGCGCCCAGCAGGGCTTCTTCACCATCGAGCGCACCTGCCCGCGCTGCCAGGGGGCGGGACGGATCATCGAGCACCCGTGCGCCGCCTGCCACGGCACCGGCCGCCAGGCGCGCGAGAAGCAGCTCCAGGTCAACGTGCCGCGCGGGGTCGAGGACGGCACCCGCATCCGGCTTGCCGGCGAGGGCGAGGCCGGGGTGCGCGGCGGGCCGCCGGGCGACCTCTATATCTTCGTCAGCATCGCGCCCCATCGCCTGTTCCAGCGCGACGGCGGCAACCTGTTCTGCCGGGTGCCGGTGGCGATGACCAGCGCCGCGCTCGGCGGCGCCATCGAGGTGCCGACCATCGAGGGCAAGCGCGCGCGCGTCACCGTGCCCGCGGGCACCCAGCCCGGCCACCAGTTCCGGCTCAAGGGCAAGGGCATGCCGGCGCTGCGCGGCGCAGGCCTCGGCGACATGTTCGTCCAGGTCACGGTCGAGACCCCGGTCAGCCTGACCGAGCGCCAGAAGGAGCTGCTGAAGGAGTTCGACGCCGCCGGCGCGCCCGAGACCCACAGCCCCGAGGCGCACGGCTTCTTCACCAAGGTCAAGGAGCTGTGGGACGACCTGAGGGAGTAG
>DASWHU010000409.1:0-2846 GCA_036398035.1 Alphaproteobacteria bacterium
ATGCGCACGCGGGTGGCGGCGCTGGACGAGCGCTGGCAAGGGCGCATCGCCGGCGGGCTGAGCCTGCACATCGGCGTCAATACCGGGCCGGTGGTGGCGGGGGACCTCGGCTCGGGCGACGCCTCGGCCTATGCGGTCACCGGCGACACGGTCAACACCGCGGCGCGCTTGTTGTCGGCGGCCGGCGACAACGAGATCCTGGTCGGGCCGACCACCCACCAGCTCATGCAGCACCGTTTCGCCTTCGAGCCGGTGGGCGCGCTCGCGGTGAAGGGCAAGTCGGAGCCGGTGACGGCGTTCCGCCTGGTCGGCGAGGCCGCCGTGGTCAACATGCCGCGCGGGCTCGCCAGCTACGGGCTGGCGGCGCCGATGGTCGGGCGCGAGCGCGACATCGACCAGCTCGCGGCGTGTTTCGAGCAGGCGCTCACCGGCCGCGCCCAGGTGGTGCGGATCGTCGGCGACGCGGGCGCCGGCAAGACCCGCCTGGTCGAGGAGTTCCTGCTCCGGCTCGCCCAATCGCGGCGGCTCGATGGCGTCGCGGTGCGCCGCAGCGCCTGCTCGGCGCTCGCCGACCAGACCTACGGCGTGCTCGCCAGCCTGGTGCGCGAAGGCTACGGCATCGCCCCCGGCGACGACATCGAGGTCGCCCGCGCCAAGCTGATCTCCGGCTTCCACTCGATCGGCGTCGGTGACGACGACGCGCGGCAAATGGCGCGCTTCATGGGTCACGTGCTGGGCCTGTACGCGCGCGACGACGCCGATCTTGCCAACCTCGAGCCGGAGCAGTTCAAGCGCCAGGTGTTCATGGCCGCGCGGACGATGTTCGAGCGCCGGCTGGCGTCGGGCCCGGTGGTGCTGGTGGTCGACGACCTGCATTGGGCGGATTCCGCCTCGATCGAGCTGCTCCGCTTCCTGGTCGATCGCCTGGACGATCGCAAGCTGCTGCTGCTGCTCACTCACCGGCCCGGCTTCGACGTCAGCACGCTGGCCACCAGCCGCACCTCGCAGGTCGCGCGGCGGCTTGCACCGCTGAGCGCGAAGGACTGCGAGAGCGTGCTCGCCGGCATGTTCGGCGAGTCGGTGTCGCGAATCCCGGCCGGCGTGCGCCGGTTCGTGATCGAGCGCGGCAGCGGCAATCCGTTCTATCTTGAAGAGATCGTGCGCAGCCTGATCGACGGCGGCATGCTGGTGCGCAAGGACGACGGCTGGCATTGCGTGCAGTCAGTCACCGCCCAAGACTTGCCGCTGACCATCCAGGGGATGCTGCTGTCGCGCCTCGACCGGCTGGCCGACGAGGTGCGGCAGGTCACGCACGAAGCGGCCGTGCTCGGCACCGAGTTCGACGCCGCGCTGCTCTCGGCGATGAGCGGCCTGCCGGACGCGGTCGAGGGCAGCCTGGAAGCGTTGCAGGACGCCGAGCTGATCGAGCAGGTGACGCGCGGCCGGCCGGGCGCCGAGGCCGGCCTCGCCGCCGACAGGCACTATCGTTTCAGCCACGCGATCGTCCAGGAAGTGGTCTACCAGAACCTGCTGGTCCGCCGCCGGGGAGAGCTGCACGGCGAGGCGGGACGGGCCTTGGAGAAGCTCTGCGCCGGGCGCGTCGAACGCCTCGAGGACGTCGAGGCGCTGGCGCGCCATTTCAGCCGCAGCGCCGAGAAGGTCAAGGGCGTGCGCTACCTGGTCCGCGCCGGCGACTGGGCGCGGCGCATCTTCGCCAACGACGATGCGGCCAAGCATTATCAGCTCGCGTTGCAGACCATCGACGAGTGCCGCGGCTGCGAGCAGGAGCGGCCGGGCCTGGTCGAGCGGCTGGGCGATGTGCTCAGCACGCTGGGGCGGCGCGACCAGGCGCTCGGCCATTACGAGACGGTGCTTGCCGCGGCGGCCGCGGCCGGCGACGCAGTCGGCGAGGCGCGCCTGCAGCGCAAGATCGCCGCCCAGCACTGGGAGGCGGGCGCGCGCGGCGTGGCGCTGGAGCGGATCAAGGCGGCGCTTGCCCTGCTTCAGGACCAGGGCCAAGACCATGTCGAGCTCGCCCATCTGTACCAGGAGATGGGCCGGCTTGCGTTCCGCAGCGGCGACAACGCGGGCGCGATCGACTGGGCGGGCCGGGCGTTGCAGCAGGCCGAGAGACTGCTCGCGCGCGCGAGCGGCAACGGCGCCGACCGCGGCGCGGCGATGGAGGCCGCGGCGGTCGTCGCCGAGGCCTATAACACGCTCGGCGTCGCCCGCGCGCGCATGGGCGACCCGCAGCAGGCGGTGGCCGACGTCGAGCGCAGCCTCGAGGTCGCCGAGCGGCACGGCCTGCACACCGTCGCCTGCCGCGGCTACACCAATCTCAGCGTACTCTACAGCACGCTCGACCCGGGCAAGGCGATCGAGACCTGCCAGCGCGGCCTGGCGGTGGCCAAGAAGATCGGCGACCTCGGCTTCCAGTCGCGCCTGTACGCCAATCTCGGCGTGTCCTACTGCACCTTCACCGGCCGCTGCGAGGGCGAGGGGGTGGACGCGGTCCGCCGCGCCATCGACCTCGACCGCCAGCTCGGGCTGGTCGACCACCTGCCGGTTTCCCTGGTCGTGCTCGGCCAGATCTACCAGTGCCACGGCCAGCCGCTGGTCGCGGTCGACCTCTACAAGGAGGCGCTGGACCTGGCCGAGGACCTGGACGAGCCGCAGATCCTGTTCCCGTGCTACGACGGCCTGGCGACCGTCCATCTGGATCTCGACGACATCGAGGCCGCCGAGGGATACATGGAGAAGGCGCAAGCTGTGTGCGAGCGCGCCGGCCTCGATCCTGAATCGCTGGTCGTGCTACCGTTCCTGTGTTAACCGTCGAAATGCCGGTC
>DASWHU010000410.1:0-3791 GCA_036398035.1 Alphaproteobacteria bacterium
CGATTGCACTTGTCGTCGATCTCGCACCAGCAGGCGTCGGACGTGCACACCATCATGCAGCCGCCGATGCAGATCGGCCGCCGGTAGGTGAGGCTCTGGTCCTCGGCCGCGGAGCCGGCAATCCGGTCCTCCTTCTGCACCTGGCACGACGGGTCGCTCATGCACTGGGTGATCTTCTCGAACTGGTCGACCGGATAGTCTCCGGCGGCGAATGCCGCTCGCCCCAGCAGGCCGGCGGCGAGCGCAAACGCGACCAAGCGCGCGGTCATGTCATCCTCCCCTCGAAGCGGGCAGTGGCCCGATCGCGCGAGTATGCGGCGCCGGCGCGGGCGCGGCAACATCGGGCGCAGCCCCGGCAAGCGCCATCAGCGATAGAACCGGTGCCTGCCGATGCGCGCGGTGAGCTCGCGATCGCGCGCCCAGCCGGGATTGGCGCCGGCGACGTGGAAGAACAAGGCGCCGCGGGTCGGGTCGGGGGCCGGTTCGCGCAGCGCCCGCCGCGCCACGTGGAGCGCCTCGGCCCAAGCGTCCCCTTCCTGGACCCGGTCGCTCTTGCCGTCGCACCACCAGGAGAACTGGCAGCGTCCCTTGACCTCGTCGCCGCCCTGGCGGACGACGCCGCAGATGGTGTCGGGAAATTGCCGGTCGGCGACGCGATTGAGCGTCGTGAAGGCGATCGCGAGCTGGCCGGCGAGCGGCTCCGAGCGCGCCTCGAAATAGATGTTGAGCGCCAGGCATTCGAGCTGGGCGCGGTCGACCGGCCCAAGCTGGCCCGCCTGTGCCGGCCGCGCCGTCCCGCCCGGCGCGAACGTCAGCGTTGCCGCCAGCAGGATGCAGACGCCGACGAAACGGATCATGGCAATGCCCCCGGTCTTGCCTATCCCTCGTCCGCCACGATCGTTCTCACCTCCGCCCGACAGTGGCCATGAAAGCGACATAACCCGGACCGTGGCGGCGATCAAGAAAACTTGAGCCGAAGTGTGACGGCACCAATTCGCGCATCTCGGCGCCGGCCACGCGCGGTTCGCACCGATCGGTTGGTGGTGATACGAATTAGGAATGGTTCCTTGAGTCCGAGTCTCAATAACGCCGCGGCCGGCGCCTGCGTATCCGTTCGCGGGCGGACCAACGCGGGCTGGTGCCGCGGCGAAGCTGCGGCTAACGTCTGCGCGCGACTGCGCACCAGCCAACGGAGCCGAGATGATCGACCTCTACACTTGGAGTACGCCGAACGGGCGCAAGGTCTCGATACTGCTCGAGGACCTGGAGCTGCCGTACGAGGTCCATGCCGTCGATATCGGCAAGGACGAGCAGTACGATCCCGAGTTCCTCGAGATCAGCCCGAACAACAAGATTCCCGCGATCGTCGACCGCGACAACGGCATGAAGCTGATGGAGTCGGCGGCGATCATGATCTATCTCGCCGAGAAGACGGCAAGCCCGTTGTGGCCGACCGAGATGGAGCCGCGCTTCGACGTGCTGCAATGGCTGATGATGCAGATGGGCTCGGTCGGGCCCATGCTCGGCCAGACCCACCACTTCGTGAAGTTCAATCCCGGCAAGGCGCCCTATGCCGAGCAACGCTATCGCAAGGAGAACGCGCGCATCTATGCGGTGCTCGACCGCCAGCTCGGCCGGCGGCCCTATCTCGCCGGCGACATCTCGATCGCCGACATCGCGACCTGGCCCTGGATCTCGCGCTTCGAGTGGCAGGAGATGGACCTCGGCGCCTATCCGAATCTCAAGCGGTGGTACCTCGACATCGCCGCGCGCCCGGCGACGCAGCGCGGCTACGACGTGCCCGCACGCGGCTTCGAAATCCCCATGCCGTAGCCGCGCCGGGGCTTTTTCAGGCCGGGTGAACAGGGTACGGTTGGGGCGACTGCGGGTAGAGACGCGGGACGATCGGCGAGAATGGGCGACAAGCTGACCCCGTTCGAGACCTTCCGGCAACTGAAGGAACGACAGCGGGCCGAGGAACGGGCGCGCGTGGAGTCGGCGCGCGGCGAGGAGGCACGAGCCGGACTGACCGAGATCATGGCCGTCATCGAGGATACCGGCCGCCTGGTCGGCCGCCTTCAGGGCGGTCTCAAGCGCGAGCTGGCGCACGCGCTGGCCCGCGGCGAGGCGTCCGGGGTCGACGGCATGCGCAACCTGGTGCGCCGTTACGAGCGCCTGTCGTGGGAGCTGCACGGGCAGCTGCGCGCGGTGCTGGAAGGGGCGCGCAAGGGCCGCTGACGGCGCGACCATGGCCCACAGGCTGTTCGTCGGCGTCGACCTGCCGGCGCTGGTGCGCGAGGCGCTGCACCGGCTGCAATTCGGGGTGCGGTCGGCGCGCTGGGTGGCGCCCGAGAACCTGCACCTGACGCTCCGCTTCATCGGCGACGTCGACGGCCGCCAGGCGCAGGACATCCACGATGCGCTGACGGCGCTCAACGCCCGGAGCTTCACCATCGAGCTGCGCGACGCCGGCTGCTTCGGTCCCGGCAAGAGGCCGCGCGCGCTGTGGGCGGGGGTGGCGCCGTCGCGCGAGCTGGACGAGCTCAAGCTGCGCGTCGACGGCCTGCTCGCTCGCGCCGGGGTGCCGCCGGATTCGCGCAGGTACTGGCCCCACGTCACGCTTGCCCGGCTGCGCAACGACGCGGCGCGCGAGATCGGCGCGCGCATTGCCGAGATCTCGCCGGCCGTCGCGGGCGCCTTCGAGGTCGAGGAGCTGATCCTGTTCCAGAGCCACAAGAGCACCTCGGGCAGCTATTACTCGCGCGAGGCCGCCTATCCGCTGCGCCCATCGTGACCGCCGCCGGCGCCCGCCTCGAGATGCTGCTCGAACAGGTGCGCGCGTGCCGGCTGTGCGCGGCGCACCTTCCGCATGGCCCGCGCCCGGTGCTGAGGGCGCGGCCGAGCGCGCGGCTCCTGATCGTCGGCCAGGCGCCGGGCACCCGCGTGCACGAGACCGGGATTCCCTGGAACGACCCGTCGGGCGACCGGCTGCGCCAGTGGCTCGGGCTCGATCGCGCCCGCTTCTACGACGACCGGACGGTCGCCATCGTCCCGATCGGGCTGTGCTATCCGGGCCGCGACGCCCATGGCGGCGACCGGCCGCCGCGGCCGGAATGCGCGCCGCTGTGGCATCCCCGGCTCGGCGCGGAGCTGGGCGCGGTCGAGCTGGTGCTGCTGGTCGGCGGCTACGCCCAGCGCTACTACTTGGCGGAACGCGCGCGGCCGACCGTCACCGAGACGGTGCGCGCCTGGCGCGACCATCTGCCCCGCTTCGTGCCGACCCCGCACCCGTCGTGGCGGACGCAAGCCTGGGTGCGGCGCAACCCGTGGTTCGAGAGCGAGCTGCTGGCGTACCTGCGCCGGCGCGTGGCCGACCTTCTCGGCCCCGCCTGACGGGCTCGCCACAGGGCCTAGTTGATCTTGGTCAGCTCCGGCAGGTCGTGGGCCGGGTAGCAGGTCGCGGCGATGAACGAGACGCGGTAGAACGACGATAGCGAGGCGTGGCTGGCCGGGTCGAACGACAGGCTGCCGGCCAAATAGGTGTGCTTGGTGGTCCGGTGCAGGATCTTGCCGACGCCGTTGATCCGCGGCCCCGAGCGGATGAAGGTCTCGCGCATCATGGCGAGCTCGACCGGCTGGCCGGCGTTGGCATAGGGCCAGTTGACCAGCAAGCGCCCGCCGGTTAAGCGGCCGTCGTGGTCGTAATGGGGCGAGAGCCTGCCGGTGATCTCCTGCTGGGGCAGGTCCAGCGGCGTGCCGACCTTGGTCACCATGCCGCCGATGCGGTCGTC
>DASWHU010000411.1:0-1545 GCA_036398035.1 Alphaproteobacteria bacterium
TCGCGCCCCGACAGCCAGCACGCGCGCACCTTCCGCGCCATGGCCGCGCGGGTGATGGAGCGGCTCGCCCCCGGCGCCGAGCTGCGCCGCCCGCCGCCCAGGATCGTGGTCAGCTAGGCCCGGTCAGTCGCCGCCCCGAGCGCGGCCATCAGCTCGCGCCACTCGCGCGCGCTCAGCCCGCTCGCTGCCTGGTCGACCGATTCGCCGGCGAGCATGCGCCGGACCACCGCCAGCGCCGGCGCCGACAGGGTGAAGGCGCCCGCCACGTAGTCGCGGAAGGCGGCGCAGGTGAGCGGCACCCAGCGCGCCACGACCTGGTCGAGAATCACCTCGGCATAGGCGCGAATCTCGTATTGGGCGTGGTCGTCGGCGCGCAAGCCGAGGAAGTGCAGCAGGTTGAGCAGGTCTATCTTCCAATACCACTGGGTGTAGAAGTTGAGCGACAGGTTCATGCGCGCGAGCTCGCGTGCAAGGCCCTGGCGGCTGGGATCGCGGGTGTTGCCCTGCTCGTCGGCATTGAGCATCTCGACATAGTCGTCGTAGGCGCGCATCGAGTCGGCGCGCAGCAGCGCCATCACCCGCTCGGCCTCGGGCCCGCTGAGCACGGTGCCCCGGCCCTGGCGGTTGGCGGTCGACTGGGCGGCCAGGTGCTCGGGCGCGGGCAGGTAGAACTCGCGGTCGAGGATCGAGTAGCGCGCCGAGTACTCGTTGACGTTGGCGGTGCGGTGGCGGATCCACTGGCGGGCGACGAAGATCGGCAGCTTCACGTGCAGCTTGATCTCGCACATCTCGAACGGCGTCGTGTGGCGGTGGCGCATGAGGTAGCGGATCAGGCCGGCGTCCTCGCGCAGCTTGCGCGTGCCGGTGCCGTAGGACACGCGCGCCGCTTGCACCACGGCGCCGTCGTCGCCCATGTAGTCGATCACCCGCACGAAGCCGTGGTCGAGCACCGGCAGCGGCCGGTACAGGATGTCCTCGAGCGCCGCCACGCTCACCCGCCGGGTCGGCCGGCTTTCGGCGCGCGAGGCCGCGACCGCCGCCCGCTCCTCCTCCGACAGCCGCTCCTCGCCCGCGGGAGGCATGTGGTCCTCGCTCCCGGCTAGGAACTTGGGGGCTTCGCTGGCGGCCATTCTTGGTCTCCCTCGCTCGGTCGCGGGGCCGGCGGGGCTTCCGAAACGCCGGCCGATCGCCTATATATGTGAGGTCGGCGGTGCCGACTATGGCGATAAACGCTGCGTGGAATAAGCGTCATGGACCCGGGGGCAGTACCCGGCGCCTCCACCAATCCCAGCTCGGCCGCAGGCCGTACCTCTGGGGGCGAAACAGGCTCGACATGCGCGGTAAAGACGAAGCTTTCGCCCGGCATGGTACCACCGTTATCGGGCCGAACGCATAGTTGCCAACGACAACTACGCGGAGGTGCGCCTCGCCGCGTAAGCGGCCGGTAGCCTCAATCTAAGCCCTCGGCGGTCGCACGCCGAGGCGGGGTTCGGGGCGCACCTGGCAACAGAAGCGCCCCTCTTCCGTCTCGCTCCGCCCGCGACC
>DASWHU010000412.1:0-2248 GCA_036398035.1 Alphaproteobacteria bacterium
GCGGCTTGCGCCTCATCCCTTCACGCACACCAGCGGCTTGAGGCGGGCGACGCGGCGGGCGAGGCCGGCGCGTTCGGCCGCTTCGCACACCGCGCCCGCGTCCTTGTAGGCGCCGGGGGCCTCCTCGGCGACGCCGCGCGCCGACGGGCTGCGGATCAGGATGCCGGCGGCCTTGAGCGAGTCGATCAGCTCGCGCCCGCGCCAGCGCTTGGCGGCGGCATGCCGGCTCATCGCCCGCCCGGCGCCGTGGCAGGCCGAAGAAAACGCGTGCGCCTCGCCCTCGGGCACGCCGACCAGAACGTAGGACTCGGTGCCCATCGAGCCGCCGATCAGCACCGGCTGGCCGTGGGCGCGCAAGCTCTCGGGCAGGCTGGGATGGCCGGGGCCGAAGGCGCGGGTCGCGCCCTTGCGGTGGATGTGGAGCGTGCGCTCCGCGCCGTCCACCCGGTGGCGCTCGACCTTGCAGGTGTTGTGCGAGACGTCGAACACCAGCTCGAGGCGCGCCTCGGCGAACACCTCGGCGAACGCCTGGCGGGCGAGCGCGGTGATGATCTGGCGGTTGGCGAGCGCGCAGTTGATGCCGGCGCGCATGGCGCCCAGATAGCGCGCGCCCAAGTCGGACTTGATCGGTGCGCAGGCGAGGTCGCGGTCGGGCAGCGCGAGTGCGCGCGCGTGCGCGTCGTCGAGCATCTGCGGCAGGTAGGCGGTGGCGACCTGGTGGCCGAGGCCGCGCGAGCCGCAGTGGATGCTGACCACCGCGTCGCCGAGGGCGAGGCCGAAGCCGCGCGCCACCGCCTGGTCGTAGATGTGGGCGACGTACTGGACCTCGAGATAGTGGTTGCCCGAGCCGAGCGTGCCCATCTCCTTGCGCTGGCGCTGCTTGGCGTGGGCCGAGACCCAGTCCGGGCGGGCGTCCTCGGCGGCGCCGCGCTCCTCGATCCGCTCGAGGTCGAGCGCCTCGCCCCAGCCGCGCGCGACCGCCCAGCGTGCGCCGCCGGCGAGCATCGCCTCCATCTCGGCGTCGTCGAGCGTTATGCGGCCGGTGCTGCCCAAGCCCGCGGGGACGGTGCGGAACAGGGCGTCGGCGAGCGCGCCCTGATGGGCCTCGATGTCGGCGCGGGCAAGGCCTGTGGTCAGCGCGCGTACCCCGCACGAGATGTCGAAGCCGACCCCGCCAGCGGAGACCACGCCGCCCGCCTCGGCGTCGAACGCGGCCACCCCGCCGATCGGGAAGCCGTAGCCCCAATGGGCGTCGGGCATGGCGTAGGCGGCGCCGACGATTCCCGGCAAGGTGGCGACGTTGGTCACCTGCTCGCGCACCTTGTCGTCCATGTCGCGCATCAGCGCCTCGTCGGCGTAAATCACCGCGGGCACGCGCATCGCGCCGGTCGGCGCGATCCGCCACTCGCAGTCGCCGCTGCGCTCGAAGCCGCTCAGGTCCATCTCGGCGCCGTCCTTTCGCGCGACATATGGGGAGCGGCCGCTACACGTCCACTACGCACTCGGCGATCCAGCCGCCGTCGGCCCGGCGGCGGACGCTGAGCGCGGTGTAGGTCGCACCCTTCACTTCCGCGGCCGGCTGGTGGCGGGCTACATCGACCGGCTCGCCCCAGGCGGTGGCGGTGAGCCGGCCGTCGTCGATCGCGACCTCGAAGCGCGCGAACAGCATGGTGCGGGTGGCCATCTCGTAGACCACCGCATTGAGCCAGGCGACCAGCAGGCGCTCGTCGTCGGGCGCGGCGCACGAAATCTCGACCGGCGTCTCGGGCCGCACCGAGTCGAGCTCGGCGACCGCCGCGGTGAGCGCCCGCGCGGCCTCGGCGAACGCCGCCGCGCGCGTACGCCCGAAGCCGCGCACGCCGACGTCGGAGCCGTGCTCGAAGTGCTGCCAGCCGGCCTCGCCCATGGCGCGACAGCTTGGCCGCGCGCGTGCCCTCCGGCAAGCGCTTCAGCCGCGGCCGGGCAGCGGAGCGAGGTTGGCGAGGAACTGGTCGGCGACCGCCGACCACGAGAAGGTGAGCGCGAAGTCGCGGCAGCGCGCGCGCGGGATGGCGATGGCGCGTTCGCACGCTTGGGCCAGGTCGTCGTCGAGCACGCCCACCGCGCTGCCGTCGACCACGTCGATCGGACCCGGCACCGGGAACGCCGCCACCGGCACGCCGCAGGCGAGCGCCTCGAGCAGCACCAGGCCGAAGGTGTCGGTGCGGCTCGGGAACACGAACACGTCGGCGGCGGCGTAGTGGCGCAC
>DASWHU010000413.1:0-1598 GCA_036398035.1 Alphaproteobacteria bacterium
CAGGACGCGATCGAGGACGAGGTCGCCTATCTGGTCAATGCCGCCGGCTGCCGGCTGGTGCTGGCCGAGGACGAGGAGCAGGTCGACAAGCTGCTGGCGCTGGGCGCGCGCGCGCCGAGCCTCGCCCGCATCGCCTACAACGATCCCCGCGGCATGCGAAAGTATGACGATGCGCGCCTGGTCGCGCTCGAAGACGTGATGCGCCGCGGCGAGGCGCGCCACCGCGCCGAGCCCGCGCTCTACGACCAGGAGGTGGCGAAGGGCTGCGGCGGCGACGTCGCCATGCTCATCACCACCTCGGGCACCACCTCGAACCCGAAGCTCGCGATGATGCAGGCGGGGCCGTTCCTCGGCCACTGCGCGGCGTACCTGCGCGCCGACCCCAAGCGGCCAGGCGACGATTACGTCTCGGTGCTGCCGTTGCCGTGGATCATGGAGCAGGTCTACGCGGTGGCGCAGCCGCTCTTGTGCCGGGCGTGCGTCAATTTCGTCGAGGAGCCGGCGACGGCGATGGCGGATTTGCGCGAGGTCGGCCCGTCCTTCGTCCTGTTCGCGCCGCGGGTGTGGGAGCAGGTCGCGGCCGACGTGCGCGCGCGGGTGATGGACGCGTCCTGGCTCAAGCGCGCACTGTTCGATCTCGGCACGCGGCTCGGCGCACGCGCGCTCGCCGCGGGCGGGCGCTCGTGGCTTGCGGACGCGATTCTTTACCGCGCGCTGCGTGACCGGCTCGGCTTCTCCAGGCTGCGCTCGGCGGCGACCGGCGGCGCCGCGATGGGGCCCGACACGTTCCGCTTCTTCCTCGCCATGGGCGTGCCGCTCCGCCAGCTCTACGGCCAGACCGAGCTCACCGGCGCCTACACCATCCACAGCCCGGGCGATGTCGACTTCGACACCGTCGGGCGGCCGTTCGACAACACCGAGCTGCGCATCGACCGCGCGGACGCGAGCGGCGTCGGCGAGATCTGCACCCGCCATGGCGGCATGTTCGCGGGCTACTGGCGCGACCAGGCGGCGACCGCCCAGGTGCTCGATCAGGACGGCTGGATGCACACCGGGGATGCCGGCTATTTCGACGCTAAGCGCCATCTGGTGGTCATCGACCGGGTCAAGGACCTCGCCACCACCGCCGCCGGCGCCCGCTTCTCGCCCCAGTTCATCGAGAACAAGCTCAAGTTCTCGCCGTTCATCGGCGAGGCGGTGGTGCTCGGCGACCGCCGCCCGCACCTCGCCGCGATCCTGTGCATCCGCCACTCGATCGTCTCCAAATGGGCGGAGCGCAGGCGCATCGGTTTCACCACCTACACCGACCTCGCGAGCCGCGCGGAAGTCACCGAGCTGATCCGGGGCGAGATCGAGCGGGTCAATGAGATCCTGCCCGAGGCGCAACGCATCCGGCGCTTCCTGCTCTTGTACAAGGAGCTCGACGCCGACGACGGCGAGCTCACGCGCACGCGCAAGGTCCGCCGCGAGGTGGTCGGGCGCCGCTACGGCGAGCTGATCGAGGCGATGTACGCCGGCCGCGACCGGGTCCACGTCGATACCACCATCACCTTCCAGGACGGCACCACCCAGCGCGTGCGGACCGACATCGCCATCGT
>DASWHU010000414.1:0-3508 GCA_036398035.1 Alphaproteobacteria bacterium
GAACGCATGCCCGACCCGGAACGAGCGCGTCGACCACGACAGCACCTGCGTCTCGACCAGCAGCTCGTCGCCCTGGCGCGCCGGGCTCTTGAACGCGCAGCCGGTCTCGACCAGCGGCGTGCCGACCACGCCGAAGCGCTCCTCCATCACCGGCAGGGTAATCTCGTGCGCGGCGTACATCGCCCACGACGCCTCGTCCATCCAGCGGTAGAAGTTGGGGTAGAACACGATCCCCATCGGGTCGCAGTCGCCCCACTGGACGGTGCGCGTGATGCGGTGGACGAGCACGGCGCCGCGCGGGGCTCAGCCGGTGCCGGTGTCGCGCAAGACATGGCGCTGCACCTTGCCGGTCGCGGTACGCGGCAGCGCCGCGACGATCCTGATCTCGGCCGGTCGCTTGTAGGGCGCGAGCCGGCGGGCGAGATTATCGGCGATGCGCTCGGCCGCGTTCGCATCCGTCGCACCGGCAACGAATAGCACGACACGATTCAGGCCGTCCGCGTCTGGCACGCCGACCAGAGCCGCCTCGGTGCAGGCACCGGTCGCGAGCGCGCAGTCCTCGACCTCGCCCGGGTCGAGCCATTGGCCGGCGACCCTGATCATGTCGTCGGCGCGGCCCTGGTGGTGCCAGAAGCCGTCCTCGTCGCGACGGAACAGGTCGCCGGTGCGGAACCAGCCGTCGCGGAACGCGCGCGCGGTCTCGGCCGGGCGCCGCCAATAGCCTTGGGCGAGAGACTCGAGGCGCACCCACAGCACGCCGGTCTCGCCGTCGTTGTCGCCGTCGCCGGTCTTCAGGCGCACCTCGGCGCCCGAGGCCGGCACCCCGGCGCTGCCCGGCCGCGGCGCTTCGGGCGGATTGGCAAGGAACATGAACAGCGTCTCCGAGGTGCCGATGCCGTCCGCGATCGCCGCACCGGTCGCCTCCCGCCAGCGCGCGAACAGGCCCGGCGGCAGGCGCTCGCCGGCCGAGACGTAGCGGCGCACGGTGCCGAGGCCCTCCGCTGCCGGGTTCACGTCCAACAGCGCGCGGTAGAAGGTTGGCACGCTATAGAATGCGGTCGTGCCGGTGCGCGCCGCGAGCTCAGCCACCTCCGCCGGCTTCGGCCAGCGCGTATCCAGCACCACAGCGGCGCCGAGCTTGAGCGCGCCGAGGAGCCCGTGGCCGAGCGCGTAGGCGAAGAACATCTTGGACGTGATTAACACCCGGTCTTTTGCGCCGAGCCCGAACACCTCGGCCATGGTCCGGGCGGCGATCCGGACCGCGCGATGGCGGTGGACCGCCGCCTTGGGCCGGCCGGTGCTGCCCGAGGTGTAGATCATGAGCGCCGGATCGTCAGGCTCCGCGTCCCACGCCTTGAGCGTATCGGGGCGGTCGTCGAACGGTCCGTCGGTGGCGATCAGCGCGCGCCCGCCCGCGGCGTGCCGCGCCGCGCCGTAGTGCGGCTCGACGAGGGCGAGCCGCGCGCCCGTGTCCTCGATGGCGAAGCCGATCTCGTCCTCGGACCAGCGCGTGTTGACCGCCACCGGCACGGCGCCGATGCGGATCGCGCCGAGATAGGCCGCGACCAGCAGCGGCCGGTCGTCGAGCACCAGCACGACCCGCTCGCCGGGACGGACCCCGGCCGCGGCAAGGCCGTTGCCGGCGCGCCCGACAAAGCGCCTGAGCGCGCCGTAGCCGACGGTCTCGGTCTCCGTGATCAGCGCCGGGGCTTCGTCCGCGCCGGCGGCGAGCACCACGTCGGCGGCGTTCATGGCCCGAAGCGGTCGAGCACCGTGCCCGGCGGGCGCTGCTGCGCCACGTAGTCGCTGCCGTCGAACACCTGCGCGCCATTGACCCACACCCCGTGCACGCCGATCCCGTCGCGCACCAGGCGCCCGCTGCCGCCCGGCAGGTCGAACACCCGCCTGGGCCGCGACACCTCGACCGTGTCGGGATCGAACAGCAGCAGGTCGGCCTGCGCCCCCGGCGCGATGCGGCCGCGCCCGGCGATGCCGTAGAGGTCGGCCGGGCGGCTGGTCAGCTCGCGCACCGCCTCGGGCAGGGTGAACGTGGCGCGCGCGCGGGTCCAGTGGCCGAGCAGATGCAGGCCGTAGCCGGCATCGCACAGATAGGTGAGGTGCGCGCCCGCGTCCGACAGCGAGATCAGGCTCGACGGATCGCGCAGCAGGCCGGCGACGATGTCCTCGTCGGTGTTGAGCAGCTTGGCGTTGAACACGGTGCGAAGTTCCTCGGCAAGGGCGAGGTCGAAGAACGCATCGAGCGGGTCCTTGCGCTGGCGCGCGGCGACCTCGGCCAAGTCGAGGCCTTCCAGCGCCGCGTTGGCGCCGGTCGCGGCCTCAGCGATCTCGACCCGGTGCCAGTCGCCGTAGAACAAGGTGCCCTTGCGGCGTGCGCCGATCGCGGCGCGGAAGCGGACACGGAAGTCGCGGTCGGCAATGGCGCGCGCGATGGCCTCGGGCGCGGCGGCGCGCAACGGCGCCCAGATGTCGAGGCTCTGGAACGGATAGGCGTTGGCGAGGGTGAAGTCCATGCTCAGCGGCTGGCAGCCGACCTGCGCGTAGACCTCGGCGCCACGCGCGCGCGCCTGGTTGCACTGAGCCAACATCGACGGCGCGCGCTCAGGATACGCGTCGTTGTGGAACAGCGCCGAGAACACCACCGGCCGCCGGGTGTCGCGCGCGAGCTCCTCCAGGGACGCAACCGTCGTCGCCGGGCCGACGGTGATCTGGAACAGCCCCTTGGCCGCCGCGCCGAGCACGCCGACGAGCGCCCGCGTCTCTGCCTCCTCGGCGAGCCGCGAGGGCATCGGCACGCCGCCATAGCCCATGTGGTTGAGCGACTGCGAGGAGGCGAAGCCGATCGCGCCCGCAGCGAGCGCGGCGGCGACCTCGGCGCGCATGCGCGCGATCTCCTCGGCGGTCGCCGCGCGCTCGGACGCCGCCGGCCCCATCACCACGCTGCGGATGGTCGAGTGGCCGGCGAACACGCCGACATTGGGAGTGGTGCCCTTGCGCCGGAGCAGCGCCAGATAGTCGGCGAAGGTAGTGAAGCTCCAGTCGATGCCGCCCTCGAGCACCTCGAGCGGCATGCCCTCGACCTCCGACAGGTTGCGCACCACCGCCTCGCGCGCCTCGGCCGGGCAGGGGGCGATGCCGAAGCCGCAGTTGCCGACCACCACCGTGGTCACGCCGAGCGCGGGCGAGGGCGAGGCGGTCGGCTCCCAGGTGAGCTGGGCGTCGTAATGGGTGTGCACGTCGACGATGCCGGGCATCAGCGCGAGCCCTTGGGCGTCCACCGTCTCGGCAGCCACGGCGGAGATGCGGCCGATGTCGACGATCCGCCCGCCCGCGACCGCGACGTCGCCCGCGACCGGCTCGGCCCCGAGCCCGTCATGGATGCGCGCGTCCTTGATCAAGAGGTCGTACATGGTGTCCCTTCCGCCGCGGCCGGCAGAGTTTAGGCGAAAGCGCCTTGCGGGCAAGGGCGGAGCCGGTGCAAGCTCTGGCG
>DASWHU010000415.1:0-2378 GCA_036398035.1 Alphaproteobacteria bacterium
ATCGGCATGATCGTTGATATGCCCCACGATCGCCTGCGTCTTGACGCCTGGCCGGCGCCCGCCGCGACGTTGAGGCAGGCGAACTCTCTCGACGCGGTGCCGCTCTGGCTGCCCGCTTTCATGTGCCGCAGCGTACAACCCAAGTGCCCGCTCCAAGGAATCCGCCAGCTCGCGCAATCGTGCGATTTCCGGCGGCGCCCACTTTTCAAACGGCTGGTCCATGCCAAGCCCTCCGCAGAGAATCGACGCGGAACATATGGTTGCGGCTGGCAGGCCGTCAAGACGTAATTCTCTGCCCAAGCCCCTTCCGGCGGGCCGGCGAAGTCAACCGGAGAGAAATTCAAACTGAGGCACTACCGGCCGATCCGCCCAACGCGAACTGGAGGCAGCATGCAGCATCTCTTGCCGGCCGGATGGAAGCGGCCGTCCGGGTACAGCGCCGGCATTGCCGCCGACGGGCACCTGGTCTTCGTCGCCGGCATGATCGGCTGGAACGCGGCCGAGGAGTTCGAGACCGACGACCTGGTCGGCCAGCTCCGCCAGGCCCTGGTCAACATCCGCGCCGTGCTCGCCGCGGCCGGCGCCGGGCCCCAGCACGTCGCGCGCATGACCTGGTACCTGACCGACAGGCGCGCCTATCTCGACCGCCGGGAAGAGATCGGGCACGTCTGGCGCGAGGTGATGGGTCGGGTCTATCCGGCGATGGCGGTGGTCGAGGTCAGCGCGCTGCTCGAGGACCGCGCCAAGGTCGAGATCGAGACCACCGCCGTGGTGCCGCGCGATGAGCCGCTGTTTAGCTCGTGGGCGCCGTGACCCTTTGCGCGCCGGCGGCGGCAATGGCATAAGTGTCATGATGAGCGTCGGGGCACCGCAGCGACAAGGAGGCCCCGAGCCATGATCCGGACCGCGATCGTCCTCGCCGGCCTGGCCGTGCCGCTCACCGGCTGCGCCGGCGGCCGCTGGCAGGATACGCTGACCGCCGAGGACCAGGCGTTGATGACGCAGGGCGTCCAGGGCGCGCTCGAGACCGGGCGCACCGGCGAAGGCGCCAACTGGACCAACCCGGCGACCGGCAACCGCGGCACGGTCATGCCGACCGGCACGTTCAAGAACTACGAAGGGCTCGACTGCCGCGACTACCAGCAGACGGTGACCATCGCCGGCGACACCCGCGTCGGCTGGGGCACCGCCTGCCGGCACGCCAACGGCGTCTGGGTCGACCGGCGCTCGCCGGCCTTGAGGCCCGCGGCGCAGGTCGCGAGCGCCGCCGAGTATCGCGCGCGCCCGCGCCTTCATTTCGGCTTCGGCTATGGCACCGGTTTCGGCCATCCCTATCGCGGCTGGTACCAGGGTTATCGGTTCGGGCCGTATCCCTGGTACGGCTACGGCGGCCCGTTCTACGACCCGTTCTACGATCCCTTCTACTGGTAGGCGGCAGCGCCGCGGCGCCGGCGTGCCCGCCGCGGTCCATATCGGCACCTCGGGCTGGCACTTTCCGCACTGGGTAGGGCCGTTCTACCCGCGCGATCTTCCGCCCGAGGAGTTCCTCGGCTTTTACGCGCGCCACTTCCGCACGGTCGAGATCAACGCCAGCTTCTACCGCCTGCCCGAGCGGACAACCGTCGCCGGGTGGCGCGCGACCGTCGGTCCCGGTTTCGTGTTCGCGGTCAAGGCGAGCCGCTACGCCACCCACATGAAGAAGCTCAAGGAGCCGGAGACGTCGCTGGCGCGGTTCTTCGATGTGATGGCGGCGCTCGGCCCGGCGCTCGGGCCGGTGCTGTTCCAGCTGCCGCCGCGCTTCCGGGTGAACCTTGCCCGGCTCGACGCCTGTCTCGGCGCGCTGCCGCGGGGTGTGCGCGCGGCGTTCGAGTTCCGCGACCGCAGCTGGTTCACCGATGCGGTCTACGACTCGCTCGCGGCCCACGGCGCCGCGCTGTGCGTCTACGACCTCGCCGGCTGGCGGGCGCCGCTCGCGGCCACCGCCGACTTCGTCTACCTGCGCCTGCACGGGCCGCACGCCGCCTATCAGGGGCGCTACGGCCGCGCCCGGCTCAGGCCCTGGGCGCGCCGCATCGCGGCCTGGCGCGCGGAGGGGCGCGAGGTGTTCTGCTACTTCGACAACGACCAGGCGGGTTACGCCGTAACGGATGCGCTGTCGCTCACCGCCCTGGTCTCACCCTGACCCGGCCCGCGACCGGGCCTAGCGCCGCGGGTCGATCGGCACCATCCGCGCGTAACCGTGTGCGCCCTCGAACGCCGCGGCGGCGGCGAGCAGGCGGTCCTCGGCGCGCGGCGGCGCGACCATCTGCACGCCGACCGGGCGGCCGTCGGCGGTGAAGCCGCACGGCACCGACATCGCCGGGCACGAGGTGAGCGTG
>DASWHU010000416.1:0-3703 GCA_036398035.1 Alphaproteobacteria bacterium
GAGCTCGACCGTGTGCACCAGCGGCGCCGGCGCGTCGCGGCCGAGCTGGGTGATGCAGCCGATGTTGCCGCTCGCGATCACGTCCGCGCGCGTCGCCTCCAGGTTGGCGAGCTTGCGTTCGCGCAAGGCCTGCGCGAGGTCGGGCTGGAGCAGGTTGTAGGTGCCGGCCGAGCCGCAGCAGAGATGCGCTTCCGCCGGCTCGACCACCTCGAAGCCGCAGGCGGCGAGCAGGCGCTTCGGCTGGGTGGTGACCTGCTGGCCGTGCTGGAGCGAGCACGCCGACTGGTAGGCGACCCGCAGCTTTTCCGGTGCGGCACCGGCGCGGAGCCCGAGCTCGTCGAGCAGCTCGCTCACGTCGCGCGCGCGCTCCGCGATTGCTTGCGCCGGCGCCGCCCAGTCCGGGTCGCTGCGCAACAGGAAGCCGTAGTCCTTGACCATGGTGCCGCAGCCCGAGGCGTTGACCACGATCGCGTCCAGGCCGTCGCCCTCGATCTCGCGTTGCCAGGCGGTGATGTTGGCCTTGACGCTCCGCATCGCGTCGCGGTCGCGGCCCATGTGGTGGGTGAGCGCGCCGCAGCAGCCCCCGCCGTCCGCCACCACCACCTCGCAGCCGTGGCGGGTGAGCACGCGCACGGTGGCGTCGTTGATCTGCGGCGCGAGCACGACTTGCGCGCAGCCGGTGAGCAGCGCGACGCGCTTCCGCCGCGCGCCCTCGGCCGGGAAAACCTGCGCCCCGCGGACCATGCCCGGCTTCGGCAGGCGCCGGGGCGCGAGCGCGACCATGCCCTTGAGCCGGCCGGGCAGCAGCCCCACGAGCGGGCGGGCGAGCCGCGCCCCGATCAGCGCCAGGCGGAACAGTCCGGGCCGCGGCAGCACCAGCGCAAGCAGCCGGCGCAGCATCCGTTCGGCGATCGGGCGCGCATAGGTCTCCTCGATGCGCTGGCGGGCGTGGTCGACGAGATGCATGTAATGGACGCCCGAGGGGCAGGTGGTCATGCAGGCGAGGCACGACAGGCAGCGGTCGATGTGCAGCGCCACGCGCGCGCTCGCTGCGCGCTCGTTCTCGAGCATGTCCTTGATCAGGTAGATGCGCCCGCGCGGGCTGTCGAGCTCGTCGCCGAGCAGCACGTAGGTCGGGCAGGTGGCGAGGCAGAAGCCGCAGTGGACGCAGGCGCGCAGGATCTTTTCCGACTCGGAAATGTCCGCATCCGCAAGCTGGGCGAGGGAGAAGCCGGTCTGCATGGCGGCGCGTCTCAGGCCTCGGCGGCCATGCGGCCGGGGTTGAGCACGCCCTCAGGGTCGAACTGCTGCTTGATGCGGCGGGCGAGCGCGGCGAGCGCCGGGGCTTGCGGCTGGAACACGGGGATGCGGGCGCGCAGCTCGGCGTCGGCGCGGACCAGGGTCGCGTGCCCGCCGGCGCCGATGCGCGCGATCGCGCCGCGCACCGCGTTTGCGCCGCCGTCGCCGTCGGCCGGCGCCGCGAGCCAGACCAGGCCGCCCGCCCAGTCGTAGTACCAGGCGGCATCCAGGGCGCGCGCGATGTCGGCGACCACCGCCGGCGCCTGGGCGGGCGGCAGCGACAGCCGCCAGACGACGCGCCCGCGCGGGGCGACGAACGCGGCGACGTCGGCGATCTCGCGCCACAATGCGCCCGAGTTGCGGCCGTGCAGCTCCTCGATGGCGCCAAACGCGCCGAGCAGCTCGCGCAAGGCCGTGCAGCGGGTGAGCGCAGAGGCCTCGGTGCCCTCGACGCGCACCGCGGTGACCGCGGCGCCCGCGCCCGACACGTAATCGACACCCGAGGCGCGCGCCACAGCCGCGGGCAGATGGGCAAGGCCGCTCGGCTCGAGGCTGGACGCGGCGGCGCCGGCGAGCGCCCTCACCGCGGCGCCATCGTCGAGGCCGAAGACCAGCACGGTGCGCGTCTTCTCGGGCGCGGGCAGAACCTTGAGCGTGATATCGGTGAGCACGGCAAGAGTGCCATAAGAGCCCGCAAGCAGCTTGCACAGGTCGTAGCCGGAGACGTTCTTGACCACGCGCCCGCCCGACTTGAACGATTCGGCGCGGCCCGAGACCGCGTGCAGGCCGAGGAAATGGTCGCGCGCCGCGCCCGCCTTGATCCGTCTCGGGCCGGACAGGTTGCAGGCGAGGATGCCGCCGATGGTCGCCTGCCCGGCGCCGGCGCCGAGCAACGGCCCGAGGTCGGGCGGCTCGAAGGCGAGCTGCTGGCGGGCGGCGGCGAGCGCCGCAGTGATCTCGGCGACCGGGGTGCCGGGCGCGGCGGCGAGGCCGAGCTCGGCGGCCTCGTACCAGCCGATGCCGCGGAAGCGCGACAAATCGAGCCCGGCGGCGGCATTGCCCGGGCGCCCGAGCCCGCGCTTGGTGCCGGCGCCGACCACCTCGAGCGGCATCGCCCGCGCCGCCGCCCAGGCGACCACCTCGCGCACCTGGGCGTCATCGGTCGGGCGGAACGGCCCGGCCATCAGCGCGTCGTCCGCCAAGACGGGCTTCCCCCCTCACCCTTCCCTCTCCCCGCGCGTCGCGGCGGGAGAGGGTTGCGCAGGGTTGGCGCGGCGAAAGCCGCGCCTTACCCGGAGCTGGGTGAGGGGGGACTGCGTCAAAGCAACCGGACCAAACGCTAGAACCGCGGCAGGTCGGGGAATGGAAGCCTGCCGTGATGGATGTGCATGCGGCCGAGCTCGGCGCAGCGGTGGAGCTCGGGGAACACCTTGCCCGGGTTCAACAGGCCGTCGGGGTCGAACGCGCACTTGACCCGCTGCTGCTGGTCGAGGTCGACCTGGTCGAACATGACTCCCATCAGGTCGCGCTTCTCGACCCCGATGCCGTGCTCGCCGGACAGCACGCCGCCGACCTCGACGCACAATTTCAGGATCTCGGCGCCGAAGGCCTCGGCGCGCTCGAGCTCGTCCGGCTGGTTGGCGTCATACAGAATCAGCGGGTGCAGGTTGCCGTCGCCGGCGTGGAACACGTTGGCGACGCGCAAGCCGAAGCGCTCGGACAGCTCGGCCATGCGCGCCAGCACCTCGGGCAGGCGCGCGCGCGGGATGGTGCCGTCCATGCAGTAGTAGTCGGGCGAGATGCGCCCGACCGCGGGAAACGCGTTCTTGCGCCCGGCCCAGAAGCTGAGCCGCTCGTCCTCGCTCCGGCTGGTGCGCACCGTGACCGCGCCGCAGGACTCGGCGACGCCCTGCACGCGCGCGGCCAGGTCGTCGACCTCGACCGCCGGGCCGTCGAGCTCGACGATCAGCAGCGACTCGACGTCGAGCGGATAGCCGGCGTGGCAGAACGCCTCGGCCGCGTGCACCGCGGCGCGGTCCATCATCTCCATGCCGCCCGGGATGATGCCGGCGCCGATCACCTCGGCGACGCAGCGCCCGCCGGCGACGACCGAGGGAAAGCCGATCAGCAGCGCGCGCGCGGTCTCAGGCTTCGGCAGCAGGCGCACCGTGACCTCGGTGATCACGCCGAGCAGACCTTCCGAGCCGGTCAACAGGCCGAGCAGGTCGTAGCCCTCGGAGTCGACGTGCCGGCCGCCGAGGCGCACCACCTCGCCGTCCATCAGCACCAGCTCAAGGCCGAGGATGTTGTTGGTGGTGACGCCGTATTTGAGGCAGTGCACGCCGCCCGAGTTCTCGGCGACGTTGCCGCCGATCGAGCACGCGATCTGGCTCGACGGGTCTGG
>DASWHU010000417.1:0-7506 GCA_036398035.1 Alphaproteobacteria bacterium
CTTAGCGTCAACCTTGGCGACATGGAAGCTGCGCGCCCTGCCTTCACGCTCGACCAGGGTAAAGACCGCCATCTTCTTCGGCGGCGGGCCATACGCCTTGTTGCGCGCCTTGCCCCCGATGTAGGTCTCGTCAGCCTCGACCACCTTATTCGCGCCGCCCAAGGGGGCGAACGGCACATTGTCGGCGGCTTCCCGCAGCCTATGGAACAGAAACCATGCGGTCTCGTAGTTGGTGCCGAGCATCCGGTGGAGCTGAAGCGCGGACATACCCTTCTTGCTGGACGCCATGAGTTGAGCCGCCAGCACCCACTTGGACAGCGGGATATGCGAGCGCTCCATGACGGTGGCGACCGTCACGGTAAAGGGCTTGCGGCAGTCCTTGCACTTATGGACGCCTGGACGGGTGCTCTTGCCCTTCAGCTTCGTAATCCGGTCGCCCATGACGCCACAGCGCGGGCAAACCGGACCACCGGGCCAAAGGAGGCTTTCAAGATATTCGCGCGCCGCGTCGTCGTCGTGAAAGATTGGATCACGAGGGTCCAACTTGGGCTTGGCCATGGTCTCAACTCCTATTCTGAGGCCAGCCTAGCACAGTGAGTATGGTACGTCAAGCGGATAGTTCCCGGAAATTGCCGTCGCCGAGCGGCACCGCCGGATGCTCGACGAACGGGGCGGCGGCGAATCGACATAAATAGTAAGTTGACACTTACGTAAGACTATGCTTACGTAAGTTCATGGACGACGTCCTGCGCGCCATCGCCGAGCCCAACCGCCGGCGCATCCTGCACCTGGTGTGGGATGCGGAGCTGAGCGCGGGCGACATCGCCGCTACCTTCGAGGTCTCGCGGCCGGCCATCTCGCAGCACCTCAAGGTGCTCGAAGGGGCGGGCCTGGTGGCCGTGCGCAAGGCCGGCACCCGGCGCCTGTACCGCGCCCGGCGCCAGGCGATCGCGGACCTGATGGCGTTCATCGAAGCCTATTGGGATCAGGGTCTCGGCCGGCTCAAGGACGCCGCCGAGACCGAGCAGAGGAGACGACGCCATGGCGGCCAAGCATGACCAAACCCTCGAGCGCGAGGTCTATATCGAGGCCACGCCCGAGACCGTGTTCGGATACCTCGTCGAGCCCGCCAAGATGACCCGCTGGATGGGCACCGAGGCGACCTTCGAGCCGCGCCCCGGCGGCCGCTACCGG
This sequence comes from Alphaproteobacteria bacterium, assembly GCA_036398035.1. Lineage (GTDB taxonomy): Bacteria > Pseudomonadota > Alphaproteobacteria > UBA7887 > UBA7887 > DASWHU01. The sequence continues at coordinate 1,195 of DASWHU010000417.1, forward strand.
GTCAACGTCTCGGGCGAGGACGTCGCCTCGGGCCAGGTGGTCGCGGTCGAGGCCAACCGGCGCGTGGTCTACAGCTGGGGCTGGGAGGGCGGCGAGATGCTGCCGCCGGGCGCCAGCCGGGTCGAGATCACGCTCCGCCCGAGCGGCACCGGCACCGCGCTCACCTTGCGCCACAGCGGCCTGCCGGAGGCGCTCGCCGACAAGCACGGCGAGGGCTGGGAGCACTACCTGGCGCGGCTCAAGACCGTCGCCGCCGGCGGCGAGCCCGGCCGCGACCCGTGGGTCAAGGACGCCGCCGCCGAGTAGGCCGGCGCGACGCGCGCAATCGAACAGGGAGACGAGCCATGGAACGCTTCAGTCTGGACTCGGCCAGCAAGGCCTATCGCGCCCGCCGCGAGGAGCTGCGCCAGGCCGAGATCGCGCTCAAGGACCAGGTCGAGAAGGTCGCGGCGCTGCGCCGCGCCTTGCCGGCCGACACGCCGGTCAAGGAGGACTACGCATTCACCGAGGCGGGGCCTAAGGGCACGCGCACGGTGCGCCTGTCCGAGCTGTTCGCCCCCGGCCACGACGCCCTGGTGGTCTACCACTACATGTGGGCGCCGGCCGACGATGCCCCGTGTCCGATGTGCACCATGTGGACCGACGGCTACAACGCGGTCGCGCCGCACGTCACCCGGACCGCGCCGATGGTGGTGGTGACCAAGCAGGACGCGGCGCGCATGCTCGCCTTCGCCGAGAAGCGCGGCTGGCGCAACCTGCGCGTGGTCTCAAGCGGCAGCAACAGCTTCAACCGCGACTTCGGCATGGAGGACGCCGAGGGCCACCAGATGCCCGGGGTGAGCGTGTTCCTCAAGGGCAAGGACGGACGGGTGCGCCACTTCTACACGATGTCGGCGATCATGGGCGACGACAACTACCGCGGCATGGACCTGTTGTCGCCGGTGTGGAACATGCTCGACCTGTTGCCGCAAGGCCGCGGCGAGTGGTTTCCGAGCGTTGCCTACGACTGACGCCCTGCAGGGTGTCGATTCGCCGCCGGCTGGTTCGTCGCTAGCATAGACGCCCGGCGCTTCGGCCGGGCCGAGCGCAGGAGGTCGAGATGCCACAGTTCATGCTGTTGTTGCACAATGCGCCCCGCGACACCTCGAAGGCCTCGCCTGCCGACATGCAGGCGGTGGTCAACGAGTACAGCGCCTGGAGCCAGAAGCTCGCCGCCGCGGGCAAGCTCAAGGGCGGCCAGAAGCTCGCCGACGAGGGCGGGCGCATGATCACCGCCAAAGGCGGCAAGATCAGCGTCACCGACGGGCCCTACACCGAGACCAAGGAGGTGGTCGGCGGCTTCTTCATGATCGAGGCCAAGAGCTACGACGACGCCGTCAAGCTGAGCAGCGACTGCCCGCACCTCAAGTTCGGCGGGCGGATCGAGCTGCGCCAGATCGACGTCATGTGACGGCGGCGATGGCCGACGCGCGCGGGCACGGCGAGGTCGGGGCGCTGGTCGACGACCTGTTCCGGCGCGAGGCCGGGCGGCTGGTGGCGATGCTCGCGCGCATCTTCGGCCCCGCCCACCTGTCGCTGGCCGAGGAGGTGGTGCAGGACGCGCTGGTCCGGGCGCTCGGGCGCTGGCCGTATCACGGCATTCCCGACCGCCCGGCGGCGTGGCTGGCGACGGTGGCGCGCCACCGCGCGCTCGACGCGGTCCGCCGCGAGGCGCGCCTGCGCCGGCTCGAGCCCGAGGTGACGCGCGCCTTCGAGCGCCTCGACGACGCGGACGCGGCGCCCGACGCGGCGCGGTTCGCGCGCGAGCTTGCCGACGACCAACTCGGCCTGATGTTCGCCTGCTGCCACCCGTGCCTGCCGCGCCCGGCGCAGGTGGCGCTGACGCTCAAGACCCTCGGCGGCTTCGGCATCGCCGAGATCGCGCGCGCCTTCCTTGCCGACGAGGCGACCATCGCCCAGCGGATCACCCGCGCCAAGCGGCGCATCCGCGACCACGACATCGCCTTCGCCATCCCCGCGCCCGACGAGATCGCCGACCGGCGCGACGCGGTGCTCGAATGCCTGTACCTGATGTTCACCGAAGGCCACGCGGCGACTCGGGGCCGCGACCTGGTGCGCGAGGAGGTGTGCCGGGAAAGCCTGCGCCTGACCTTGCTGCTTGCCGAGCACCCGGCCGCCAGCGCGCCGGAGGCGGATGCGCTGGCGGCGCTGATGATGTTCCAGGCGGCGCGGTTCCCGGCGCGCACCGACGCACGCGGCGAGCTCAAGCCGCTCGAGGCCCAGGACCGCGGCCTGTGGGACGCGCGCCTGATCGCCGAGGGCCAGGCGGCGCTGGGGCGCGCGATGGCGGCCGACGAGCTCTCGGTCTACCACCTCGAGGCCGGCATCGCCGGCTGCCACGCCGCGGCACCGAGCTGGCGCGAGACCGACTGGCCGGCGATCCTCGGCTATTACGACCTGCTGCTCGGCATGCGCCCCTCGCCCGTGGTCGCGCTCAATCGCGCGGTCGCGCTGGCGATGGTCGAGGGGCCCGAGCGGGGGCTCGCCGCGCTCGATGCGATCGACCACGCCGGCGCGCTGGCGTCGTACCACCTGCTGCCGGCGACCCGCGGCGAGCTGTGCTTCCGGCTCGGCCGGCACGCCGAGGCCTGGGACCATTTCCGGGCCGCGCTCGCGTTGGCCGCGACCGAGCCCGAGCGCCGCCACCTCGCGCGCCGGATCGCCGCCTGCGCGGCGACGTAGCACGGGAGGTCAGCCGCCGAGTGCGCGGCGGAGACGCTCGATCGCGCCGTCGGGGTGTCAGTCCCGGATCAGGCCGATATGCTGGTCACGAAGGACTCCCGCCAGTGCGGCATGATCTTTCAGTTCGCCCGTCCCAAGGGCTGCGAGCCTCGGCACCGCCCGGTCGAAGATGGCGTAGCAGTCGGCCCCGGTCAGCCGGGACGAGTACAGAAACCCATCGATATCTTCGTGCTCCCGATAGATCGCGCGACCCAAGGCACGCCCGGCCGCATGATTCCGTGCCGTCACCGCATCGGTCGGCGCGCCGAGCGCAAGGCATCCGCGGCCGGTAAGATCCAAGAGAACCACAGCTTCGTTCGTCCTGGTGGCGAGTTCGACCCAGCCTCGTTCCGATATGTCCCCAAATGGGACTGCGCGGCGGTGTCGATGCACGAACCGATCTCGCACGACGGTCTCGATGAACGCGGTGTCGAACTGCGGTGCCGCGTAGATGACGCCATAGCCGGACACGCCGTCGCAGAAGCGTGACGGGGCAGGGCCGCAATCCAAGGGGCGGGCCATAGAGGTCAGCCAGATGATGCGATGGCTGGAGGATATGTTCTGTTCGACGCGTTGGGCCTCTATCCGCTTGCGCGGATAGAGGCCCGCGGTCACGTGAAGGCCTCGCCGTGCGCTCGCGCGGCGGCGCTCACGGCCGCCTTGTCACCGGTCCTGAGGGCATCGATCGGACGCCGACATTGGTCGAAAAACGGCGACTCCTCATTGAGGAAGCGCCATGCCGCGCGCCCGTCCCGTATGATGGCGAGGACCTGTTCAAGTCCCGGCACCAGCTCGCCGGGGCCGACGATCTGTTCCGCCGGGATGGCCATCCCGCGCTTGGACGTTTTCCATGCGATCATCCGCTTCTTCTTGATCCAGTCGTAGACCGTGGTTCGTGATACGTGCAGGCGTTTGGCTGCTGCGGCGACACCGATCGTGTCATCAGCCGTCGGCGCGGATCGACCGAAACGCCTCAGCGCTGCCGGTATCGTTCGTTGTTCAGACTCGTGGCTTGACTCGAACTGGACCGCTGCGGCTTCCAGCGCGGCAGTCACGGCAAGGCGTGCTTCGCGCGGACGTCGGCGGACGAACTGCGCCGCGGTCTTGGACAAGCCCTTCAGGCCACCGACCTGAAAGGCGACAACGTCATCGCGACGGTTTTCTCGCCGGCTCATCGCCGTACCTCTTGTCAGTCGAAACCCATCGCCATGATATCGTCCGTGTGTCCAGTGTGTCCAGTTTGTAAAGTATGGCCGCCTGCGCGGCGACGTAGCACGGGAGGTCAGCCGCCGAGTGCGCGGCGGATATGGTCAACCACTTGCTCGAGCCCGACCGAGTCCTGGGCGCCCGAGGCGAGGTCCTTGACCACCACCGTGCCGGCGGCCTGCTCGTCGGGGCCGCGCACCAGCGCGAAGCGCGCGCCGCGGTCGTCGGCGCACTTGAACTGGCGCGCGAGCCTGGCCGAGGTCAGGTCGATCTCGGCGGCAAGGCCCGCTTCGCGCAGGCTGGCGGCGAGCGCGAGCGCGTCGCCGATTGCCGCCTCGTCCCAGACCGTGACATAGGCGAGCGGCGCCGGCGCGCCCGCGCCCTCGGCGTCGAGCATCATCAGGATGCGCTCGATGCCGAGCGAGCCGCCGCAGATCGGCACCGACTCCTTCATGAACATGCCGGCGAGGTCGTCGTAGCGGCCGCCGCCGGCGATCGAGCCGCCGGCGCCGTCGGCGGCGAACTCGTAGATCGCGCCGGTGTAGTAGTCGAGCCCGCGCGCGAGCAGCGGATCGAAGCGGATCTCGCCCGCGCCGATGGCGCCGCCGGCATGGGCGAGGATCGCATCGACCTCGGCGAGCCCGGTGCGCCCCGCGCCCGAGTCGGCGATGCGCGCACGCAAGACGCGCTCGAAGTCGGGCCGCGCGAGGTCGGCGGTGAGCGCCGCCACCACGTTGCCGCCGAGGCCGCGCCCGGCCAGCTCCGCGGCAACCCCGTCTGCGCCGATCTTGTCGAGCTTGTCGAGCGCGATCAGCGCCTCGCCGTGGCGCGCGGGCGCGATGCCGTAGGCGTCCATCATCGCGTGCAGCACGTGCCTCGAGTTGAGCCGGATGGTGAACCTGTCGAGCCCGACCGCGGCGAGTGCCGCCGACAAGGTCACGATCACGTCGACGTCGGCCAGTGCCGAGCTGCTGCCGAAGATGTCGACGTCGCACTGGTGGAACTCGCGGAACCGCCCGCGCCCGGGGCGGTCGGCGCGCCACACCGGGCCGATCTGGTAGCGCTTGAAGATGCGCGGCAGCTCGTTGCGGCGGTGGGCGTACAGCCTGACCGCCGGCACGGTCAGGTCGTAGCGCAGCGCGAGGTCGGCCTCGCCGCTGGCCGCCTTCTCGCCGCGCTTGAGGATCTTGAAGATCAGCTTGTCGCTTTCCTCGCCGTACTTGCCCGCCAGCACCTCGATGCGCTCGAACGCCGGGGTCTCCATCGGCTCGTAGCCGTGCAGGGCGAACACCTGCTTGATGCGCGCGATCACCGCCTCGCGGCGGCGCACCTCGCGCGGCAGGAAGTCGCGGCTGCCCGAGGGCGGGGTTAGCGGCGGTTGGCTCACGGCGTGCGCTCCGTCGTGCCCCGGGGGCGGGGCGCGGCGACCCTACACCGCGCTCCGGCGCGTGAAAAGCGCGCCACGGCGCCGTTGCCGGGGCAGCGGGGCCGCCCTACCTTCTGGCCCGCCCCCCAATCCCAGACAGCAGAGGCACCGCGGCCATGACCCGCCGGCGCAGCAAGCTTTCGAAGGCCTACAGCGACCCCCGTTTCATCGCCAGCCGCGACGCCCGGCCGGTGCGCATCCTGGCCGAGTATCTGGAGCCGTTGGCGCGCTTCGAGCATTTCCACATCCGCGACACCATCGTGTTCTTCGGCTCCGCGCGCGCGCTCGATCCGGTGGTTGCCGCGGGCGCGCTCGAGCGCGCCCGGGCGGAGCGCGGCGATGTCGCCCGCGCCGAGCGCGCGCTGCGGCTGTCGGCCTACTACGCGGCGGCGCGCGAGCTCGCGCGCCGGCTCACCGAATGGTCGAAGGGGCTGACCGACAAGGACCGCCGCTTCGTCATCTGCACCGGCGGCGGCCCCGGAATCATGGAGGCGGCGAGCCGCGGCGCGTCCGAGGCCAAGGGCGTGAACATCGGCCTGACCATCTCACTGCCCAACGAGGAGTTCGAGAACCCCTACGTTACCCGCGAGCTCGCGTTCGAGTTCCACTACTTCTTCATCCGCAAGTTCTGGTTCACTTACCTGGCCAAGGCGGTGGTGGTGATGCCGGGAGGCTTCGGCACCTTGGACGAGCTGTTCGAGCTGTTGACCCTGGTCCAGACCTTGAAGATCCAGAAGCGCATGCCGGTGGCCATGTTCGGCGCCGAGTACTGGGACCAGGTGATCAACTTCGACACCCTGGTCGAGTGGGGCACCATCGACGCCGCCGACAGCGCGCTGTTCCATCGCACCGATTCGGTCGACGATGCGTTCCAGTTCATCACCCGCGAGCTGACCGAG
>DASWHU010000418.1:0-3596 GCA_036398035.1 Alphaproteobacteria bacterium
TGGGACGAGGCGGTCGAGCTCGGCACCCAGTACGGCTATCGCAACGCCCAGGCGACCGTGGTCGCGCCGACCGGCACCATCGGCCTGGTCATGGACTGCGACACCACCGGCATCGAGCCCGACTTCGCCCTGGTCAAGTTCAAGAAGCTCGCCGGCGGCGGCTACTTCAAGATCATCAACCGGATCGTGCCCCAGGCGCTGGCGACCCTCGGCTACGCGCCCGACGAGATCGACCGGATCATCGCCTACGCGGTCGGCCTCGGCACGCTCGACGCCGCCCCCCACGTCAACCACCGGACGCTCGCGGCGAAGGGCTTCGACCGCGCCGCGCTCGAGCGAATCGAGGCGGCGCTCCGGGACGCCTTCGACATCCGCTTCGTGTTCAACAAGTGGACGCTCGGCGCCGAGTTCTGCCGCGATTCGCTCGGGCTGGACGACGACCGGCTCGACGACTTGGGCTTCGACATGCTCGCCGCGCTCGGCTTCTCGAAGGCCGAGATCGAGGCCGCCAACGTCCACTGCTGCGGCGCGATGACGCTCGAGGGCGCGCCGCATCTCAAGGCCGAGCATCTCGACGTGTTCGACTGCGCGACGCCCTGCGGGCGCAACGGGCGGCGCGCGCTGTCGTGGCGGAGCCACATCCGCATGATGGCGGCGGCGCAGCCGTTCATCTCGGGCGCGATCTCCAAGACCATCAACATGCCCCATTCGGCGACCGTCGAGGACTGCCAGGACGCCTATCGGTTGTCGTGGCAACTGGGGCTGAAGGCGAATGCGCTGTACCGCGACGGCTCCAAGCTGAGCCAGCCGCTGAACGGCCTCAGCCCTGAGCTCGATGCGGACGCGGACGGGGCCGGCGACGCCGAGCCCGCGCGCGGCGTGCCTGCGGTCGAGCGGGTGGTCGAGAAGGTGGTGCGCGAGCTGGTGCGCGAGCGCTGGCGCCTGCCCAACCGGCGCAAGGGCTACACCCAGAAGGCAGTGGTCGGCGGCCACAAGGTGTATCTGCGCACCGGCGAGTACCGCGACGGGCGGATCGGCGAGATCTTCATCGACATGCACAAGGAAGGCGCCGCCTTCCGCAGCCTGATGAACAACTTCGCGATCGCGATCTCGATCGGGCTGCAATACGGGGTGCCGCTCGAGGAGTTCGTCGAGGCGTTCACCTTCACCCGCTTCGAGCCGAGCGGCCTGGTCGAGGGCAACGACACCATTCGCATGGCGACCTCGATCATCGACTACGTGTTCCGCGAACTCGCCATCTCCTATCTCGGTCGCGCCGACCTCGCCCATGTCGAGGCCGACGACCTCTTGCCCGACGCGGTCGGCAGTGGCGAGCGCCAGAGCCAGATCGCCGATTCGCCGCAGGCGGCGGCCGACCTCAACGCCCTGGTCAGCCCGGGCTTCGTGCGCGGGCGGCTCAGGGTGCTCGAGGGCGGCATCGCCGCGCGCCTCGAGGCGGCGGCGCCCGCCGGCGCCGTGGCCGCGGTCGGCGTCGGCATCGCCGCCGGCCGCTCGGTGAAGCTCACCGAGGCCCGGATCAAGGGCTACGAGGGCGATCCATGCCCGACCTGCGGCAACTTTACGCTGGTACGCAACGGGACCTGCCTGAAATGCGACACCTGTGGCGACACCAGCGGGTGCTCCTGAGTGGCCGGGAGCACCGATGCGCCGTCTTCCCTCTCCCGGACGGCGCAGGTCCGCGCATGCGGACCGATCTGCCTGTGCGACCACATCTCGTGGTCGATTCCTCCTGTGACCTCGGGGCGCGGTCGAGGCAGGCGCGCCCCTCCTTCCCTCTCCCACGCCCGCGCCGGGCGGATGACTGAGCCCCGGGCGGCGGGCCTGTCGCCCGCGAAATATATTTGCAGCCCTTAGCCGGGGGGCCTTGTAGGCACCCCTGGGCCATGCAAATGTCTTGGTGTGGACCGGAGCACGCCTAGGTCGCGCCGCCCGGTCGCGTGAGTACCCATCCGCCGTGACGGCCATGCGCCAAGCCAAGTGCGACGCGTCCTCGCCGCGCCGGCCGCTGATCCGGGCGGCGGCGGTGCTGGCCGTATGCGCTCAGCTCGTCGGCGTCCTGCCCGGCGCGGTCGCGCTGCCCGTCATCCCCCGAATCGACGACCTCGCCGCACCGGGCGCGGGGCTTCAGGCGTCCGCGGTCGAGGCCGCGGCGGCGCCGGTCAAGACGGTTCCCGCCCGCGCCGCCAAGCTGGTCGCGGCGCTGACCGGCGCAATCGCGCGCACTGTCGGCCCCGGCGACGGCCTGATGATCGTCGATGACGGCCGCGATGCGGTCGCAACCAAGATCGGCCGCTGCCCGCTCCGGCCGGCGCAGGAGCGCATCGCCGCCGCCGGCCCCGCCTTCCGCCCGAGCCCGACCGGACCTCCGCACACCGCCTGACGGCAGCCCCCGCTGCCGCGCCGGACCCGCGCCCGATAGGGCGCCGGGGCCGGCTCGGGGACGGCCGTCGGGCCGTCTATTGCGTGCGGACTTCCGGGCCCCGCCGGCTCAGGCGGGCGCCCGGCTGCAAGGGCCATCCACATGCGTCTTCTGCGCCTGGTGCCGGACGACACCCGCATCGACTTCGTCCGCCACCGCACGATTGCCTTCGTCGTCACCGGGCTGCTGCTGGCGGTGACCGTGGCCGCGCTGCTCACGCGCGGGCTCAACCTCGGCGTCGACTTCGCCGGCGGCACGCTGATCGAGGTGCGCGCCGACCATGCCCTCGACATCGGAGCGCTGCGCGTCAAGCTCGCCGCGATCGGTCTCGGCGACTTCGAGCTGCAGCAGTTCGGCGAGGGCAACGACCTGTCGATCCGCGTCGAGCGCAAGCCCGAGGCCGAGAGCGCGACCGTCGCCGAGACCGTGCGCGGCGCCCTCGGCCAGGGCTTCGACTTCCGCCGGGTCGAGACCGTCGGCCCGCGCGTCGGCGCGGAGCTGCTGCGCGACGGCCTGCTGGCCACCGCCTTCGCGATCGTCGCCATCGCCGCCTACGTCACCACCCGGTTCGAGTGGCAGTACGGGCTGGCTGCGATCATCGCCATCTTCCACGACGTCGCCACCACCGTCGGGCTGTACGCGGCGCTGCAGATCGAGTTCAACCTGAGCTCGGTGGCGGCGCTGCTGCTGCTCGCCGGCTACTCGGTCAACGATACCATCGTCGTCTTCGACCGCATCCGCGAGACGGTGCGCAAGCGCAAGACCGGCGACCTGCGCGCGGTCATCAACGAGAGCGTCAACCGCACCCTCAGCCGCACGGTGATGACCAGCGGCACCACCCTGCTCGCGGTGCTGCCGCTGGTGGTCTATGGCGGCGATGCCTTGTTCGGCTTCAGCCTGGCGCTCGCCTGGGGCATCGTGGTCGGCACCTACTCGTCGATCTTCGTCGCCGCGCCGCTGCTCCTCTATTTGCCCTCGGTAGCTCGCGCCCATGCGCCGGCAGCGGCGCAAGCGCCCGAATGGACTCCACCTTCCGAGCGCCCGGGGCCCAGCCCCGGCGCCCGACCGATCGCCGGCGAGAGCCGGCCGCAGTCGTGACCCCGGAATAACCGAATCCGGCGGCGCCGCCGCCGGCAGATAAGGACCGCCACCATGT
>DASWHU010000419.1:0-1849 GCA_036398035.1 Alphaproteobacteria bacterium
CATGCGCGCGAACTGGAACACCGCCTCGCCGTCCCAGTCGAGGCCGAGCCAGGCGAGGCCGTCGAAGATCGCCCGCACCGCGTCCTCGGTCGAGCGCGCGCGGTCGGTGTCCTCGATCCTGAGCAGGAACCTGCCGCCGTGGTGGCGGGCAAAGAGCCAGTTGAACAGCGCCGTGCGGGCGCCGCCGATATGCAAATAGCCGGTCGGCGAGGGGGCGAAGCGCGTGACGACGGTCATCCATCCTCCGGCATGGCGCGGGCGCAGGCGTGGTAGCATAACGCGACTTCGGGGGCGACGGCATGCTCGGGACCGGCGACAGGGGGGCGGTGTCCGGCGTCGAGACATCGCGTCACGGCGCGCGCGCCGCGGAATGGCTGGCGGCGACATTGATCGCCGAGCGCGACCGCTGGCCGCTGTGGGCGCCGGTCGGGATCGGCACCGGCATCGGCATCTATTTCGTGCTGCCCGAGGAGCCTCACCTGGCGCTGCTGGCGGTGCTGCTGGTGCTGGCGCTGGCCGGGCTGCTCGCCGTGCGCCGCGCCGGACGGGCGGCGGTGATGGCGTTGCTGGCCCCGGTGCTGGTCGTCGCCGGCCTCGCGCTGGCGGTGATCCGCGCCGATCTGGTGGCGGCGCCGATCATCGAGTCGCGCCACGGTCCGGCAGGGGTCACCGGCCGCGTGGCCTCGGTCGAGCCGCTCGAGTCGGGCGTGCGCGCCGTGATCGTGCCGTCCGACATCGAACGGATCGAGGCGGCGGCGATGCCGCGCCGGGTCCGGCTGACCGCACGCGGCGACACCGCGGCGCTGGTCCCGGGCGCGCGCGTGCGCGTGCCGGCGGTGCTGATGCCGCCGCCGAGGCCGGCGGCGCCGGGCGCATACGACTATGCCCGCTCGCTCTACTTCCAGCGCATCGGCGCGGTCGGCTATGCGGTCGGGACCGCGGTCGCGGTTGCGCCTGCGGGCGGCGGCGGCGGCGCGGACGTCGAGGCGCGGCTGTCGGCGCTCCGCCTGGCGGTCGCCGATCGCATCGAGGCCGCGGCTGGCGGCGGGCCCAACCGGGCCCGGGCCGAGGTCGCGAAGGCGCTGCTGACCGGGATCCGCACCGGCATCCCGGACGAGGTGGTCTCGGCCTGGCGCGATTCCGGCCTCGCCCACTTGCTCGCGATCTCCGGCCTGCACCTGGGATTGGTCGGCGGATTCCTGTTTTTCGCCGTGCGCCTGGCGCTGGCGTCGGTGGAGGCGGTGGCGCTCCGCTACCCGATCAAGAAGTGGGCCGCGGCGTTCGCCCTGGTCGGCGCCTTCGCCTATCTGCTGCTGACCGGCGCCACGGTGCCCACTCAGCGCGCCTTCGTCATGGCGGCGCTGGTGCTGCTCGCCGTGATCCTCGACCGCGAGGCGGTGTCGATGCGCCCGGTCGCGCTGGCGGCGCTGGTGGTGCTGGCACTGCATCCGGAGAGCATGGTCGGCGCGAGCTTCCAGATGTCGTTTGCGGCGGTGATCGCGCTCGTCGCCACCTTCGAGGCGGTGCGCGGCCGGTGGACCGACCATCGTAACCGGCGTCCCGGCGTGCTCCGGCGCGCGGCGCTCTATGTTGGCTTCGTGGCCATGACCTCCGTGGTCGCCGGCGCCGCGACCGCGCCGTTCGCCGCCTACCATTTCGGCCGCCTGACCACCGTCGGCCTGGTCGCCAATCTGGTCGCGGTGCCGACCACGGCGCTGTGGATCATGCCGTGGGGGCTCGCCGGCCTGCTGCTGATGCCGGTCGGGCTCGAGCAGCTGGCGCTGGTGCCGATGGCCTGGGGGATCGAGCTGGTCAACGCCACCGCGCGCTGGTGCGCCGGCCTGCCGGG
>DASWHU010000420.1:0-4046 GCA_036398035.1 Alphaproteobacteria bacterium
GCGCCTCGCCGAGAGCGAGGAGCTCGGCCAGCGCCGGGCCATGCTCGAGGTGGCGATGGGCCGGCTGAACGACCGCGAGCGCCACATCTTCACCGAGCGGCGCCTGCGCGAGGACCCGAAGACGCTCGAGGAGCTGAGCCAGGTCTACGGCATCAGCCGCGAGCGGGTGCGCCAGATCGAGGTGCGCGCGTTCGAGAAGGTCCAGAAGGCGGTGCGCGACAGCCTGGCGGAGCAGACCAAGGCCACCGTCGGCGAGCGCGAGGTCGAGCCCGCCTGAGTTCGGCGGCGCCGTCGCGCCTGCTACGCGACTCACCCTCACCCGGCGGCTTCGCCGCCACCCTCTCCCGCAAGCGGGAGAGGGAGGGGCCCGCCGCGAAGCGGCGGGAGGGTGAGGGCAATGGCGCCGGCGCTCAGTCGGCGAACGGGTCGCGGACCAGGATGGTGTCGTCGCGCTCGGGGCTGGTCGAGAGCAGCGCTACCGGCGCGCCGATCAGCTCCTCGATCCGGCGGATGTACTTGATCGCGGTCGCCGGCAGGTCGATCCACGAGCGCGCGCCGCGCGTGCTCTCCCGCCAGCCGTCCATGGTCTCGTACTGGGGCTCCGCCGCCGCCTGCAGCGTGGGCGCAGCCGGCAGGTAGTCGAACGGCCGGCCGTCGATCCGGTAGCCGGTGCACACTTTCAAGGTCTCGAAGCCGTCGAGCACGTCGAGCTTGGTGAGCGCCAGCCCGTCGATCCCGCCGAGCTGCACTGCCTGGCGCACCAGCACCGCGTCGAACCAGCCGCAGCGCCGCGCCCGCCCGGTGACAGTGCCGAACTCCTTGCCGCGCTCGCCGAGGGTGCGGCCGACCTCGTTGTCCTGCTCGGTCGGGAACGGGCCGCGGCCGACCCGGGTGGTGTAGGCCTTGGTGATGCCGAGCACGAAGTCGATCGCGCGCGGGCCGATGCCGGCGCCGACCGCGGCGCTGCCGGCAAGCGTGTTCGACGAGGTGACGAACGGGTAGGTGCCGTGGTCGACGTCGAGCATCGCGCCTTGCGCGCCCTCGAACAGGATGCGCTTGCCGAGGCGGCGGGCCTGGTACAGCTCGCGCCCGACCGGGCCGACGAACGGCAGGATGCGCGGCGCCACATCGGCGAGGCGCGCGCACAACTCGCCGGCATCGACCGCGGCGAGGCCGAGAGCGCGGCGCAGCGGGTTGTGGTGGTCGAGCGCGGCGGCGATCCGCTCGGCCAAGAGGCCGGCGTCGGCGAGGTCGCACATGCGCACCGCGCGCCGCGCCACCTTGTCCTCGTAGGCCGGGCCGATGCCGCGCCCGGTGGTGCCGATCATGCGCGCCCCGCGCGCGCTCTCGCGATGGCGGTCGAGCTCGCCGTGCAGCGGCAGGATCAGGCACGCGCTCTCCGAGACGCGCAAGGACTCCGGGGTGACGGTGACGCCCTGGCCGGCGAGGCGGTCGATCTCCTCGATCAGCGCCCACGGGTCGACCACCACGCCGCTGCCGATCATCGACAGCTTGCCCGGGCGCACTACGCCCGAGGGCAACAGGCTCAGCTTGAAGGTGGCGCCGTCGATGACCAGGGTGTGGCCGGCGTTGTGGCCGCCCTGGAAGCGGACCACGATGTCGGCGCGCTCGCTCAGCCAGTCGACGATCTTGCCCTTGCCCTCGTCGCCCCACTGGGCGCCGACCACCGCGACGTTGGCCATGCCCGGCCCCGCTGCCTAGCCGCGCGCGACGGCGGCGATGTCGCCGGCGCGCCACAGATGGCCGCAGCCGAGGCGCCGCGCCTCGGCCGCATCGTCGCCGGTCGCGACCAGCCCTTGCACCACCACCCAGCCGTCGGCGCGCAGGCGCCGCGCAACCTCGGCCGGCGCGCCGTGGGGCAGCAACAGGCGCCGGCGCGGCTCGGGCGCGGGCGCGGCGCGCAGCAGCGTGTCGGTGAACAGGGTGAAGCCGGTCGCGGGCTCGCCGCTCGCGGTCCGGTAACGCCCGCCCGAGCCGAGCTCGCCGCGCACGCCGAGCGCGAACAAGGTGAACGAGACGCCGGTGTGGTACTCGAAGCCGCGGCTCTCGACCGCATCGACGGTGAGCGACAGCCCCGGCGCCGCGGCGCGCACCAGGGCCACCACCTCGGCGAGCCGCTGGACCAGCTCGGCCGCCGCCTGCGGCAGCTCCAGGCGCGCGAGCGCCGGCATCCCGGCCTCGGCCGGCCCCGCCGCGTCCACGAGCTTGGCCAGCAGCCGCGCCGCCTCGCCTGCCTGCGCGAAGCCGAGGCGGCTTCGCTTCGGCCCGTCGCCCGACCTTCCTTCGCCCGCCCGAGCGGGCTTCGCGAAGGCGGGAGGCTTTGGGCCGCAGGGCGGCGAAGGCAGGACGACGACTGCCCCGCCGGCGGGGCCGCCGGCGGCGATCTGTGCCCGATCCGGGGACACGGCATCCTCCCGTTGATGTTCCTGTTTTGTTCTTGCCCCAACCGCGCCGCGGAGTCAAGGGCGGCGCGAACACGACGGCTCTCCGGGATGCCGCCCGGGATGCCGCCCGGGATGCCGCCCGGGATACCGCCAAGACGACACCTGACCGATCGGATGTCGGCTCCAGAGCGGGATTTGGGCCTCGACGCCCGCGCCGCCGGCACCGTCCGATGTTTGACGAACGGCCCGCATGGTGCAAACATCGTTGCCGGTGGACAGCCGTCCGGGGGATGTCCGGTGAGTCGACTGTCCGGTTATCCGCGACGAGCTCCCCTCTTCGCTTGATCGTCAGCAAACGGGGAGAGCCATTTGCAGAACCCGGGTCGCGACGGGCTTGCTGTTGCCCGTCTGGCCTAACGTTGTTGGGAGGACAAAATGAAAACGATTGGAATCGCGGTCATTGCTGGTGCACTCGGCGTCGCCGTGCTGCTGCCCGGCGGCGCCGCGTTGGCCGTCAATGACGAGCCGCTGACCGATAAGTGGGCGCCGAGCGAATGGGGCCCGGACGACAAGGCCGGCGCCGTCAACCGCACCACGCCGGCGATGGTCATGAAAGCAGCCGGGCTGGTCAAGCGGGGCAAGGTCGCGACCCTCGGCAAGGTTTACCAGCAGGACGCCCCGGCCTTCGGCTCGCGCGGCTGGCGCATGACGATCCCGGGCCTGCCGACGGGCGGCCCGTTCGGGGACATCGGGCTAATGTACAACGACGAGTATCTGTCCACCGAGATCGGCCAGATCGGTACTCAGTTCGATGGTCCCGGGCACATCGGGGTAAAGACGTCGAAGGGCGATTTCTTCTACAATGGCCGTTACCTGACCGATCCGGATGTCGGCACTTACGGAATGGGCCCGCTCGGCGTCGAGCACGTCGCCAAGATCGGCTTCGTTTGCCGCGGCGTGCTGCTCGACGCGGTCGCTTTGCGCGGCGGTCAGTTGCCGATCCCGAAGGCGGAGAAGGGCGGGTCTGATCCGGGCGTCATCACGGCGAACGACATCGATGACATGACCAGGAATCAGGGCATCGACCCGATCGGCGAGGGCGACTGCGTGTTCCTGTATACCGGGCACGGCAACATCTGGGATCCCAACAAGTGGGATACCTTCGACGCCGCCGAAAAGACGAAGCGCATCGCCGAGTTCAACTCCGGCGAGCCCGGCTATGGCGACTCCGCTTGCGAATTGTTGGCGTCGCGGAAGATCATCCTGTGGGGATCGGATACCTGGGCTTCGGAAGCGGTCGCGCCGGACTTCACCGGCGAGACCGAGGAAGTGTTGCCCTGCCACGTCCGCATGATGCCCAAGCGCGGTATCTGGAACCTGGAGAACATGGACCTGTCGCAACTGGTCGCCGACCAGGCCTACGAGTTCCTGTTCGCCTGGTCGCCGCTGAAAATCAAGGGCGGCACGGGCTCTCCGGGAAACCCGATCGCGATGTACTAGGATCGTAGCCTCAAGACCATCGACCTTGTGGTCGCGAAGGCGGGGGCGTGCCATCGGCACGCCCCTTGTCTTTGCCGATCACGCGATGGCCAAACACACGTTGCGGCGCGCGGCCATCCGCCAGCCCAACTTCCAGTGGCC
>DASWHU010000421.1:0-1874 GCA_036398035.1 Alphaproteobacteria bacterium
GCGATGCGCGCGAAGCTCAGGATGTCGCCGCCGTCGACCGCCACCACCGCCTCCGCATCGAGCGCGGCGTTGACCGCGCCGATCAGCCGGTAGGGATGCATAAAGCCGTCCTCGCCGGCGGGCGCGGAGGCCATGGTCTCGGCGAGGCTGGCGCGGCGCGCCTCGTGCTCGGCGCGCAACGCCTTGGTCCAGGTGCGGTCGGCCGCGGGCACCGCGTTGCCGGCGGCGTCGGTGATGGCGTCGAGCCCGGCGGCCACGTCCGCGTGCAGCTCGACCGCGCCGCGGCGGTTGTCGGCGAGCTCCTCGACCAAGTCGGAGACGCGCACCAGGGTCGCGTTCGGCAACACCGCCGGCGAGCCGTAGCCGAGCTGGTAGTCGAGGCGGCGGCCGGCGAGCAGCACCAGGTCGGCCTCGGCCATCGCGCGTGCGCGCACCGCGCCGACCGAGGCGGGATGATCGTCCGCCACCACGCCGCGGCAGTCCTGGGTGTCGAGATGTACCGCCCCGCTCGCGTCGAGCAGGCGCACCAGCGCCCTGCCCGCGCCACGCGCGCCGCGCCCGGAGATGACCAGCGGCCGGCGCGCCGCCCACACCAGCTGCGCCGCGTCCGCCGCCAGCCCGGCGTCGGGCGCGCGCCGCCGCGGCGCGCGGGCGGCGAAATGCTCCGCGAGCACCATCGCATCTGGCACCGCGGCGCGCAGCACGTCGGTCGGCACCTCGACGAACGCCGGGCCGGGCGCGCCGCCCTCGCCCGCCGCCGCGGCGCACGCCCGGTCGAGCAGCCGCGGTACCTGCTCAGGGACCCGCGCGGTCTCGGCGAAGCGGGTGATCGGGCGCATCAGCGCGACATGGGGCAGCGCTTGCAACGCCCCGAGCCCGTCCTGCGGGCGCGGCGGCGCGCCGCCGATCACCAAGAGAGGCGCGCGCGCCGCGTGCGCGTTGGCGACCCCGGTGACGGCGTTGGTGACGCCGGGCCCCGCGGTCACCAGTGCAACCCCGAGGCGGCCGGTGAGCTCGCCATAGGCGTGCGCCATGTGCACCGCGGCGCGCTCGTCGCGCGCGTCGATGACCGGCACGCCGAGGCGGACGAGCTGGTCCCAGATCGGCTGGATGTGGCCGCCCTGGAGGCCGAACACCCGGTCGGCGGCGCGCGCGGCGACAAAGCGGGCGACGATCTCGGCGACAGTAACGGGCGGCGACGGCATCGGCGCTTGCGGGGCCATATCGCTTGCGGGGCTATGCCACGCCCACGCGCGCGGTCTGGACTCGTCCGGCACTTCGTCCGGTAGGCCAAAGCCGGTCCTGAGCCGCGCTGCTGGCTGCCAGTCCACGCCGTACCCGCCAGACGTGAGAAATCGAGATATGCCTGTCCCGCACTTCTTTCGTATGCACTCGGTCCAGCGCCGCCTGCTCGACCAGAAACGCACCCTCAATAAGCCGTTTGTGGGTCAAGGCTGCCAACCTCGGAGAATGTTCCGGAACTCATCAACGAAACGCTTGAACGACCTGTCCGCCCTGGACGCTCGGCCCAAGTCCATTTCTCGGACGATATCTTCGGCGAACTCGATACCCCCGAGCGTGGGCGTAACACCCGTTGCGGATATTGCTTCGATCAGACGTTGCTTATAGCGATCCTTGCTGCATTTCAGATCGGGCGCGTCGCAACCTGTGCCGAACACAGCTCTAAACGCAGCGCCGTCGAGCAACAGCCAGCGCTCAACATGCGGATCGGGAATGGCAAGGATCATCGGCGCCGGTGCACCCGGCCCGTCGAACTCCCTGACACGGTCATTCAAGCCTTGGCAGTTTGCGTCTGTGGCGACGACGATCAG
Source organism: Alphaproteobacteria bacterium (assembly GCA_036398035.1). Taxonomy (GTDB): domain Bacteria; phylum Pseudomonadota; class Alphaproteobacteria; order UBA7887; family UBA7887; genus DASWHU01. Next base: position 1,833 of record DASWHU010000421.1, read on the forward strand.
GTCAGGCATCCGACCGCCTTGCTTCCTGAGGTCTCGCAAGAA
>DASWHU010000422.1:0-10317 GCA_036398035.1 Alphaproteobacteria bacterium
CGTTGGCGGCCAGCCAACCGTTTAGAATGGAACTTGCCAGAGCTGGCGAAAGGTACTTAGGCCGCGACGGGTTAACAGATTCAAGCCGTACCATATGCCGCTTTTTCCTCGATCATGCGTTTGATGGCCGCATCATGATTGCGCTCGCGTTTGGACTTCCTCCAATTCTTATTGCAGCACTTATTATCGTGAAGATGAGGCCGTCAAAGAACCCGAGGCCCACCGAACAACCTGACCCCGAACTAACTCGTATTACGACACTGGGCTTATTCTCGGCAGCTGGTGCCGCGCCGTTCGCGACGCTTTTTCTGTTGCTAGAGATGATAGGCGTTGGGCTAATTGCGAAGATTACGCGAACGGCTAAAGCGCTTCGGCTGAATTTATTGCTAGAGCGTGCGTTACGTGCCGTTAATTAGTTGGAGTCCGATACATCAACCGCTTCCCCTTCGCGCCCTGAATTGCATCAATCGTCCGCTCCCCGTCAGTCGCATGACGGCGATTCCAGTGAAACTCCCGCTCCCGCAGATAACGATGCAAGTGCTTCTCCGACAGATGGTGATGCGTCCCGATGATCGAGCGCTTTAGGAGCGCGTGATACGACTCCGCAAAATTGGTGTGGATAATGATGGCGCGAACGAACGTCTCGGAATGGTTGACGGCATGATGTGCCTTGAAGCGATCTTGTAGCCCTTCATAGGACGGGTTCTCGTCGGTCATAATGACGGCTGACCTATCGACGTTTGGGCCGATCACACCTTGTAACGTTCCCTTCTTCGTGTTCGGGATTTTGAAAGTGCGCGCTCCGCCCTCGCGGTCGATCAACGTCATGACCGTGACTTTCTTCGAGCGCTTGCGGTTGCGATGACGGTTGTCGCGAGCCTTCCCGCCGATGTACGTTTCGTCCGCTTCGACGATACCACCGCCAATGCCGAGCTTGCCCGCCAGTGACTCTTTCTTCATAGCCTCGCGGATGCGATGACAAGCGAACCAAGCCGCTTTATAGCTTAACCCGGTCATGCGCTGTATCTGGACGGCGCTAACGCCTTGTTTCCAGCATTCCCAGGACCTCACCGCGCGCTCTACGTTGCGCGGACGACCGCCGCCCGCACTACCTCGCCGTGGCGGCGGCAGGCGGGGCTGGCGAGTTCGACGAAGCTGTCGGTAATCGCTTCGGGCGGGGGCAAGGTATTCGGGTCCTCGCCGGGCATCGCCTGGGCGCGCATGGCGGTGCGGACGGCGCCGGGGTCGAGCAGGTTGACCCGGACCTTGGTGTTGGCGACCTCGGCGGCGTAGAGGCGGGCGAGCATCTCGACCGCCGCCTTGCTCACCGCATAGGCGCCCCAATATGCCGTCGCGCGGCGCGCGACGCCTGAGGTGACGAACACCGCGCGCCCTGCGTCCGACTGCCTGAGCAGCGCATCGAGGCTCCGGATCAGGCGCCAGTTGGCGGTGAGATTGACCTCGATCACCCGGTCCCAGACATGCGGGCGCAGGTGCCCGAGCGGCCCCAGCGTTCCCAGCACCGCGGCGTTGGCGATCAGGATGTCGAGCCGGCGGTGGCGCTCGGCGAGGGTGCCGCCGAGGCGGTCGATGGCGGTGCCGTCGGTGAGGTCGAGCGGCACCAGGGTGGCGGCGGCGCCGGCGGCGCGGATGCGCTCGCCGAGCGCCGCGAGGCCGTCCTCGGAGCGGGCCAGCGCATAGACCTCGGCGCCCTCGGCAGCGAAGCGCTCGGCGACCGCCGCGCCGATGCCGCGCGAGGCGCCGGTAATCAGCGCGATGCGCCCGGCGAGCTCGCCGCCCCGCCCGGGCACGGCGCTCAGACGCTCTCGGCGAGCAGGGACAGCTGGACCGGGCCCTCGCCGCCGTCGTGGTCGACCAGCGGCAGCGGATAGTCGCCGGTGAAGCAGGCGTCGCAGAACTGCGGCCGCTCGGCGTCGCGCCCGGCCTCGCCCATCGCGCGATACAGCCCGTCGGGGGACACGAAGGCGAGCGAGTCGACGCCGATGTGGCGCGCCATCTCGGCCACGTCCATGTGCGAGGCGAGCAGCTGCTCGCGCACCGGCGTATCGACGCCGTAGAAGCACGAGTTGGTGGTCGGCGGGCTGGCGATGCGCATGTGCACCTCGCGCGCGCCCGCCTCGCGCACCATCTCCACGATCTTGGTCGAGGTGGTGCCGCGCACGATCGAGTCGTCGACCAGCACCACGCGCTTGCCCGCCAGCACCGCCCCGTTGGCGTTGTGCTTGAGCTTGACGCCGAGATGGCGGATCGAGTCGCTCGGCTCGATGAAGGTGCGCCCGACATAGTGGTTGCGGATGATGCCGAGCTCGAAGGGGAGGCCCGCCTGCTCGGCATAGCCCATCGCCGCGGGCACGCCCGAATCCGGCACCGGCACCACGACGTCGGCCGGCACCCCGCTCTCGCGCGCGAGCTCGGCGCCGATCCGCTTGCGCGCCTGGTAGACGTTGCGGCCCTCGACCACGCTGTCGGGGCGCGAGAAGTAGATGTACTCGAAGACGCAGAACTTCGACGGCGCGCGCGCGAACGGCTTGAGCGTCCTGACGCCGTCGGCGTCGATCACCACCACCTCGCCGGCCTCGACGTCGCGCACGTGGCGGGCGCCGATGATGTCGAGGGCGCAGGTCTCCGAGGTCAGGATGTAGCCGCCGGGCCCCGGGTCAGGCCCGGGGATGCGCCCGAGCACCAGCGGGCGCACGCCGAAGCGGTCGCGCACGCCGATCATCGCCTCGCCCGTGAGCAGGATCAGCGAGTAGGCGCCCTGGACGTGGCCGAGCGCGTCGACCAGCCGGTCGAGAAAGCCGGTGGCGGCGCTGGTCGCGATCAGATGGACGATGACCTCGGTATCCATGGTCGACTGGAAGATGCAGCCGCGCTTGACCAGCTCGCGCCTGAGCTGGAGGGCGTTGGTCAGGTTGCCGTTATGCGCGATCGCCAGGCCGCCGCCCTCGAGGTCGGCGAAGATCGGCTGGACGTTGCGCAGCATGGTCTCGCCCTGGGTCGAGTAGCGGACGTGGCCGATCGCGCGCTCGCCCGCCAGCGCGGCCATGACCGCCGGCGAGCTGAAGATGTCGCCGACATGGCCGAGGCTACGGTGGGTATGGAACACCCGCCCGTCGTAGGACACGATGCCCGCCGCCTCCTGGCCGCGGTGCTGGAGGGCGTGGAGGCCGAGCGCGGTGTGCTTGGCGGCGTCCGGGTGCCCGTACAGGCCGAAGATGCCGCACTCCTCGCGGAGCTTGTCGTCGTCCCAGGGGTGCATCGTGCTGCGCGCCGCCATCTTTGCCCGAGCCTTATTGGCTGCCCTGGCCTTCGGCCGCGGGCTTGTCCTTCAGGCTGTCGATCAGCCGGTCCATCTCCTGGGACTCGGAGTCGCGGTAGCCCGGGTCGCTCGCCGTCGGCGCACCGGCCGCGACCGGCGGGCGCGACAGCTGCTCGACCTCGCTCGGCGTGCCGGGGGAACCGTTCCCGCCGGTCAGGCCGCGCGCGTTTCGCATCTCACTTAGCTTCTCTATCGGCAGGTTGAGGAAGTCCTTTGGGGTCACGGCCACGATCAGCCCGGCGGCGTAGTCGATCAGTGGCCGGCTGCGCGCGTCCTCGAGCCATTCAGGGCGCGGGTGGTCCGCGTCGTCCCACAGCGTCATCTCGCCGACCATGTAGGCGAGCGCCACCACCACCACCCCGCGCGCGACCCCGAACAGGAAGCCGAGCGAGCGGTCGAGGGCATTGAGCGGGCTGTCCTTGACCCGTATCACGATCAGGTGGATGACCAGCCACAAGGCGACCAGTGCGGCCAGGAACAGGCCGGCGCCGGTGGCGACGTTGACCAAAAATTCGTCCGCGATGTACTCGGCGACATAGCTGCGGGCATCGGTGAAGAAATAGTACGTCACCACCGCCGCGCCGACCCAGCCGGCGATCGCCAGCGTCTCGCGCACGAAGCCGCGATAGAACGCGAACACTGCCGAGACCAGCACCACCAGGGCGACCCCGAGATCGACCAGATTGACCGTTTGCTGCTCCATGCGCGACCGCCTTGTCCGGGTCCGGGCTGCGGTGGCCTAGCGGGCCAGCGCCGTGCGCACCGCCGGCTCGCCGAAGGCCGCGATCAGGTCGGCCAGGCGGGCGATCTCGACCAGCTCGAGCGCCGCCTTGACCGGGCTGCGCGCCGGCGGCAGCCACGCCTGCTCGAAGCCGAGTTTCGCCGCCTCCTTCAGCCGCGCCTCGCTGTGCGCCACCGGCCGGACCTCGCCGGACAGCCCGATCTCGCCGAACACAATGGTGCGTCCGGGCATCGGCGTATCGGTGAGCGAGGACACCAGCGCCGCCGCTACCGCGAGGTCTGCGGCCGGCTCGGCGATCCTCAACCCGCCGGCGACGTTGAGATATACGTCGCGGGCGCCGACCGCAAGGCCGCAGCGCGCATCAAGCACCGCCAGCACCATGGCAAGGCGCGCCGAATCCCAGCCGATCACCGCCCGCCGGGGGGTGCCGAAGGGCGACGGCGAGACCAGCGCCTCGATCTCGACCAGCATCGGCCGGGTGCCCTCGACGCCGGCGAACACCGCCGCGCCGCTGACGGCTTGCGCGCGCTCGCTGAGGAACAGGCGCGACGGGTTGGCGACCTCGCGCAAGCCGCCGTCGGTCATCTCGAACACGCCGATCTCGTCGGTGGCGCCGAACCGGTTCTTGACCGCGCGCAGGATGCGGAACTGGTGGCCGCGCTCGCCCTCGAAGTAGAGCACGGTATCGACCATGTGCTCGAGCACCCGCGGCCCCGCGATCTGGCCCTCCTTGGTGACGTGGCCGACCAGCACCAGCACCACCCCGCGCCGCTTGGCGAGGCGGATCAGCTCCTGGGCGCTGGCGCGCACCTGGGCGACCGTGCCGGGCGCCGAATCGAGGGTGTCGACATACATGGTCTGGATCGAGTCGATGACCAGCACCTGGGTCGCGTCGGCGTCGTCGAGAGTCGCCAGGATGTCGCGCACGCTGGTCGCCGCCGCCAGCGACACCGGCGCGTCCGCGATCCCCAGGCGGTGCGCGCGCAGGCGCACCTGCTCCTCCGACTCCTCGCCCGAGACGAACAGCGCGCGCGCGCCCGCGCGCGCCGGCGCCGCCAACGCCTGCAGCATCAGGGTCGACTTGCCGACCCCGGGATCGCCGCCGACGAGGACCGTCGTGCCCGCGACCAGGCCGCCGCCGCACACCCGGTCGAGCTCGGCGATGCCGGTGGCCAGGCGCGCGGTCTGCGGCGCGGAATCGGTCAGCGCGCTGAGCCGCAGGCGCTTGCCCTTGGCCTTGCCGAGGCCCTTCGGCACCGCCTCGGGCGCCGCCTCCTCGACCACCGTGTTCCAGGCGCCGCAGGCCTCGCACCGGCCCGCCCAGCGCGGCTGCGACGCGCCGCAGGCCTGGCACACATAGCGGCTCGCGGCGGCGCGCGTGCGGGGCGCGCTCACAGCGCGCGGACCTCCATCTTGATCGGGCCCTCGGCGCGGCCGTGGACGAACTGATCGACGAACGCGTTGTCGCTCGAATCGATGTTCGCGGTCGGGCCGCACCAGATGATCTTGCCCTTGTAGAGCATCGCGATCCGGTCGGAGATCTTGCGCGCGCTGGCCATGTCGTGGGTGATCGACAGCGCGGTGGCGCCGAGCTCGCGCACGCATTGGACGATCAGGTCGTCGATCACGTCGCCCATGATCGGGTCGAGGCCGGTGGTCGGCTCGTCGAAGAAGATGATCTCGGGCCGGGCGGCGATGGCGCGGGCGAGCCCGACCCGCTTACGCATGCCGCCCGACAGCTCGGCCGGATAGAGCTCGCCGACCTCGCGCCCGAGCCCGACCGCGGCGAGCGTCTCGCTAGCGATCCGCTTGGCCTCGGCGCGCGCGAGGCCGCGGCCCTGGATCAGGCCGAAGGCGACGTTCTGCCACACGCTCAGGCTGTCGAACAGGGCGCTGCCCTGGAACAGCATGCCGAACTTCTGGTTGATCTGTTCGCGCTCGGCGCCAGCGAGGCGGACCACGTCCTCGCCGTCGATCAGGATGCGCCCGGCCTCGGGCGTGATCAGGCCGAGGATGCATTTGAGCATCACCGACTTGCCCGAGCCCGAGCCGCCGATCACCACCAGGGATTCGCCGGTCCGCACCTCGAGGTCGATGCCGTCGAGCACGATGTTGTCGCCGAAGCGCTTGCACACCCCGTCGAGCAAGATCTTTGCCGGGGCATTCATTTGGCGAAGAAGACCTCGGTGATGAAGTAGTTGGCGGTCAGGATCAGGATCGACGCGGAGACCACCGCATTGGTGGTCGCGGTGCCGACGCCTTGCGCGCCGCCGCGGCTGTGGTAGCCGTGATAGCAGCCCATCAGGGCGATGATCAGGCCGAACGCCGCCGCCTTGACCAGCCCTGAGACGACGTCGAGCGTCTCCAGGTTCTCCCAGGTGCTGTCGATGTAGTTGGCGCCGTTGAAGCCGAGCTTGTTGACCCCGACCAGGTAGCCGCCGAGCACGCCGATGCAGTCGGCGACCAGCACCAGCAGCGGCAGCATGGTCACCCCGGCGACGATCCGGGGCGCGACCAGGTACTTGAACGGGTTGGTCGACAGCGTGGTCAGCGCGTCGATCTGCTCGGTCACCCTCATGGTGCCGATCTCGGCCGCAATCGAGGCGCCGATGCGCCCGGCGACCATCAGCCCGGTCAGCACCGGGCCGAGCTCGCGGGTGATCGAGATCACCACCACCGACGGGATCGCGGTCTCGGCGCTGAACCGGCTGAAGCCGGTGTAGCTCTGCAAGGCGAGCACCATGCCGGCGAACAGGCCGGTGAGGCCGACCACGGGCAGCGAGTAGTAGCCGATGTCGAGCATCTGGCGCGCGATCAGGCGCGGATAGAGCGGCGGGCGGACGCAGTGGCTGACCCCGGTGGCGGCGAACAGGGTCACCCGGCCGGTGGTCTCCATGAACGCAAGGAACACCCGGCCGATCAGCGCCAGGCCGTTCACCGCGCGCCCTCCGCGGCGTCCTCGACATAGAGCCGCGGCAGCCGGGCGCCGAGCCGGGTCAAGATCTCATAGGCGATGGTGCCGGCCTCGGCGGCGACGTCGTCGAGCGGGCGCGCACCGCCGATCAGGTCGACCCAGGCGCCCAGCCGGGCGCTGTCCGCCGGCACGTCCGAGACGTCCAGTGTGATCAGGTCCATCGATACTCGGCCCACCACAGGCACCAACACCGCGCCCTGCGCCGGCTCCGCAAGCGCCGCTTGCGCCAGGTTGCCGAGCGCGCGCGGAAAGCCGTCGGCGTAACCGACCGGAATGGTTGCGATCCGGCCCTTGCGGGCCAACCGATGGGTGGCACCGTAGCCAACGGTCATGGCCCTGTCAACGTCGCGCAGGGCGATGATTTTCCCTTGCATGCGAACTACTTGCGCCATCGGGTTGGGGCCGGCGGGCGACGGGTTGATGCCGTAGAGCGCGGCGCCCGGGCGGACCATGTCGAAGTGGTAAGCGGCGCCGAGCAGGATGGCCGACGAGTTGGCGAGGCTCGCGCGCATCGCCGGCAGGCCGGCGATCGTTGCCGCGAACCGGACGCGCTGGGCGGCGTTCATCTGGTGCCCGGGGTTCTCGGCGCAGGCCAGGTGGCTCAAGACCAGCTGGGGCGCGAGACCGCTGAGCAGGTCCGGAGCCCCGGCGAGCCGCCGCGCCTCGCGCTCGCTCAGCCCGAGGCGCGACATGCCGGTATCGAGATGGATCGCGGCGGGAAGGCTCTGCGTGCGGCGCCCGGCCTCGCCCGCCCAGCGCGCGATCGCGCCGAGGTCGTTCAGCACCGGCACCAGCGCCGCCGCGGCGAACTCGCCCTCCGCGCCCGGCATGGCGCCGTTGAGCACATAGATCGCGGCCTCGGGTACAAGCCGCTTGAGCCCGAGGCCCTCGTCGAGGGTGGCGACGAAGAAGCTCCGGCAGCCGGCGGCGGCGAGCGCCGGCGCCACCCGCGCCATGCCGAGGCCGTAGGCGTCGGCCTTGACCACCGCCGCGCACTCGACCCCGGCGCCGATGCGCGCCTTGAGCGCGCGCCAGTTGCGCGCGATCGCTGCCAGGTCGATGATTAGTCGGGCACCGGCCCGGTCGGCTGCGGACAACATGGCCGCTCGTTTCCCCGAGCCGCCCCACCGCCCGCGTCAGTGCGTCGCCTCGGGCAGGTGGTCGGCCGGCGCATAGCTGTCGAACTTGGTGGTCTCGGCGGTGAACGTCAGCTTGACGTTGCCGATCGGGCCGTGGCGCTGCTTGGCGATCAGCACGTCGGCAAGCCCGGCCGCCGACTCGAAGCGCTCCTGCCAGCGCCGGTAGCGATCGGCGAACCTGTCGCCCGATTCGTCCTGGCGCTGCTGCGGCTCGGCGCGCTCGAGGTAGTACTCCTCGCGGTAGACGAACATGACCACGTCGGCGTCCTGCTCGATGGTCCCCGATTCGCGTAAGTCCGCGAGCTGCGGGCGCTTGTCCTCGCGCAGCTCGACCGCGCGGCTGAGCTGGGACAGCGCCAGCACCGGCAGGTCCAGGTCCTTGGCCAGCGCCTTCAGCCCCTGGGTGATCTCCGAGATCTCCTGGACCCGGCTGTCGTGGCGGCCGGCCGGACGCATCAGCTGCAGATAGTCGACCACCACCAGCGACAGCCCGTGGGTGCGCTTGAGGCGGCGGGCGCGCGTGCGCAGCGCCGGCACGCTCAGCGCCGGGGTGTCGTCGATGAACAGCGGCGCGGCGCTGAGCGCGCGGCTGGCGTCGACCAGGCGCATGAAGTCGTCGTTCGACAGCTTGCCGCGGCGGATGTGGTCGGAGCGGATCTTGGCCGCCTCGGCGAGGATGCGCATCGCCAGCTGCTCGGCCGACATCTCGAGCGAGAAGAAGCCGACCACCGCGCCATCGACCGGCACCGGCCGCCCGGCCGCGTCCGCCTCGGTGCGGTAGGTGCGGGCGGCGTGGAAGGCGATGGTGGTGGCGAGCGCGGTCTTGCCCATCGACGGCCTGCCCGCCAGGATGACCAGGTCCGAATCGTGCAGCCCGCCCAGCAGGTTGTCGAGGTCGATCAGGCCGGTGGCGACCCCGGACAGCCGGCCCTCGCGCTTGTAGGCGGCCTCGGCGCTGAGGATCGCCTCGGTGAGTGCGCTCGACAGCGGCTTGAACCCGCCCTCCTCGCGCCCGGTCTCGGCGAGCTCGTAGAGCTTGGCCTCGGCGCCCTCGATCTGGGCCGCGGCGCTGTCCTCGATTCGCGGGTCGAAGGCCGTATCCACGATCTCGCCGCCGATGTGGATCAGGCCCCGGCGCAGGCTCAGGTCGTGGACCAGCCGGCCGTAGTCCTCGGCGTTGATCAGGCTGACGGCGGCGCCGGCGAGGCGGGCGAGGTACTGCGCGCCGCCGATGTCGGCAAGGCTCTCGTCGGTCTCGAAATAGGCCTTCAGCGTCACCGGGTTGGCGATCTGGCCGCGGCTGATGAGTGCGCGCGCGGCGGCGAAGATGCGGCCGTGGACGGGAACGAAGAAATGCTCGGGCTCGAGGAAGGTCGAGACCGGGTCGAAGGCGGCGTTGTCGACCAGGACGGCGCCCAGCAGCGCCTGCTCGGCCTGGTCGTTGTGCGGCATCTCGCGGTAGCCGAGGGTGGCCGTGTCGTCGCGCTCGGGCTGCGGGTCGGGTACGAAGGGCAGGGGGTCCATGCGCCGCAGTCTAATGCGATCGGCGTCGATTGCACGTCCCCGCGTCTGTGCAACACGGGGAACCTGGGGATAAGGCCGCGCGCGATGTCGGGCTTGGCGCCGGCTGCGGGCAATGCGATCATGCCCGCGCGCGCCGATGGCTGAGCGGCGCGTGGTTGCAGCGAGGGAGAGGCCCATGAAGCTCTACATGCATCCGGTGTCGACGACCAGTCGCCCGATCCTGCTGTTCATCGCCGAGAACAAGATCGACGTCGAGCTGCAAGTGGTCGACCTGATGACCGGCGAGCACTTCCAGGAGCCGTACGTGCGGATCAATCCGAATCGGCTGGTGCCGGTGCTCGAGGACGGCGACTTCCGACTCACCGAAAGCTCGGCGATCCTCAAATATCTGGCCGACAAGATTGATTCGCCGGCCTACCCGAAGGACCTGCGGAAGCGCGCGCGGGTGAACGAGGTAATGGACTGGTTCAACAGCAACTTCGGCCGCGACTACTGCTATGGCCTGGTCTATCCGCAGATCTTCCCGAACCACAAGCGCCCGGACGCGACCGTCCAGGCGGCGGTGCTCGCGCGCGGCAAGGAAGGCGCGCAGACCTGG
>DASWHU010000423.1:0-2744 GCA_036398035.1 Alphaproteobacteria bacterium
CGCCTGCCCGGGCCGGAACGCGCGGAAGCCGAACACGCCCTCCAGCACCCGCTCCGCCGCCGCCATATTGGCGGGCTCGGACCGCACAGAGACTGCCGCCGCGCGCGTCACAGGTCGTGGACGTCGATCACGCCGGGGACGGCCTTGAGCGCGGCGCGGGCGGCGGGGCTCACCGCGAAGCCGCCGCCGAGCTCGATCTCGACCTCGCCGGCGCCGTTGAACGGCACCACCAGCGCGAGCCGGCCGGCGCCGGTGCGCTCGCGCGCGACCACGCTCTGCAAGGCCGCGAGCGACACCTCGGCCGACAGGAACACGCGGAAGCCGGCGGCGTGGCGCGCGGCGCTGTCGTCGAGCGAGCGCACCCGCGAGGCGGTCAGGCGCACCACCTCTCCGTCGCGCTGGATGCCGACGTCGACCATCAGCATCCGCCCGGGCTCGATCAGGTCGCGGGCGCTCGCGAGCTGCTCGGCGAACACGGTCAGCTCGAACAGCCCGCTCTGGTCCGACATCTGGACGTGGGCGTAACGTCCGCGCTGCGAGCTGCGCTCCTGCTTGCCGAGCACGACCCCGGCGATGCGGCCCGTGCCGGCGCCGCTCTCGACCAGCGCCAGGTAGCCCGCGATCCCCAGCTGCTCGAGACTGTTGCCGTAGGCGTCGAGCGGATGGGCGGACAGGTAGAAGCCGAGCGCGTCGAACTCGGCGTGCAGCTTGTCGACCATCGGCCAGTCGGCGACCGCGGGCAGCGCCGGCGTCGCGCTGTCGTCGACCTGGTCGGCGAACAGGCTCTTCTGGCCCGAGCCGCGCGCCTCCTTGGCCGCGGCCGCATAGCGCAGCAGCAGGTCGGCGGCGGCGACCATCTGGGCGCGGTTGGGATCGAGCGAGTCGAAGGCGCCGGCCTTGGCCAGGTTCTCGAGCTGGCGCTTGTTCAGCGCGCCGGCGTCGACCCGGCGGGCGAACTCGAACAGGTCCTTGAACCGGCCGCCGCGCGCGCGCTCGGCCACGATCTGCGCCACCGCGCCGGCGCCGACATTGCGGATCGCGGCCAGCGCGTAGCGGATCGCGCCCGCGCCCGCTTCGCCGGGCTCGACCTCGAAGTCGCCCCCGGAGCGGTTGATGTCCGGGCGCAACAGCGGGATTCCGAGGCGCGCCAGCTCCTGGCGGAACGTGTTGAGCTTGTCGGTATTGCCGCGGTCGAGGCTCATCGAGGCGGCCAGGAACTCGACCGGATGGTTCGCCTTCAGGTACGCGGTCTGATAGGCGATCAGGGCATAGCCCGCCGAGTGCGCCTTGTTGAACCCGTAGCCGGCGAACTTGTCGACCAGGTCGAACACGTAGCTCGCGCGCGCGCGCTCGACGCCGCGGGCCATCGCGCCGTCGATGAAGCTCTGGCGCTGGGCCGCCATCTCGGACCTGATCTTCTTGCCCATGGCGCGGCGCAGGATGTCCGCGTGCCCCAGGTCGTAGCCGGCGAACACCTGGGCGATCTTCATCACCTGCTCCTGGTAGATGATCACCCCGTAGGTGTCCCGGGTCACCGGCGTGATCGTCTCGTGCAGGAACTCGGGCTCCTCGCGGCCGTGCTTGCAGCCGACATATTTCGGGATGTTCTCCATCGGCCCGGGCCGGTAGAGCGCAACCAGCGCGATGATGTCCTCGATGTTGTCGACGCGCGCGTCGCGCAGCAGGTTGCGCATGCCCGAACCTTCGAGCTGGAACACGCCGACGGTCTCGCCGCGGCTCATCATGTCGTAGGTGGCGGCATCGTCGAGCGGCAGGTCGCCGAGGTCGAGCTCGATGCCGCGCTTGGCCAGCAGCCGCACCGCCCGGTCGAGCACGGTCAGCGTCTTGAGGCCGAGGAAGTCGAACTTCACCAGCCCCGCCAGCTCGACATATTTCATGTTGAACTGGGTCACCGGCATGTCCGAGCGCGGGTCGCGGTAGAGCGGCACCAGCTCGACCAGCGGGCGGTCGCCGATCACCACGCCCGCGGCGTGGGTCGAGGCGTGCCGGTAGAGCCCCTCGAGCTGGAGCGCGATGCGCAGCAGGCGGGCGACCTCGGGCTCGCTGTCGCGCGCCTCCCTCAGCCGCGGCTCGCCGTCGATCGCCTCCTGCAGGCCGACAGGGTTGGCCGGGTTGTAGGGCACCAGCTTGCACAGCTTGTCGACCCGGCCGTAGGGCATCTGCAAGACGCGGCCCACGTCGCGCAGCACTGCGCGCGCCTGCAGCTTGCCGAAGGTGATGATCTGGGCGACCCGGTCGTGGCCGTACTCGCGCTGGACGTAGTGGATCACCTCGTCGCGCCGGTCCTGGCAGAAGTCGATGTCGAAGTCGGGCATCGAGATGCGCGCCGGGTTGAGGAAGCGCTCGAACAGGAGCCCGAAGCGTAGCGGGTCGAGGTCGGTGATCTTGAGCGCCCAGGCGGCGACCGAGCCCGCGCCCGAGCCGCGTCCGGGGCCGACCGGGATACCTTGCGCCTTGGCCCACTGGATGAAATCGGCGACGATCAGGAAGTAGCCGGCAAACCCCATCTCGCTGATCACGCCGAGCTCGTAGGCGAGCCGCTCGCGATAGGGCTTGGCCGCGGCGGCGCGCGCGGTCTCGTCCGCGCCGGGGCGCAGCACGTGCCTGGCGAGCCTGTCCTCCAGCCCGGCCTCGGCGATTTCGCGCAGCGCCTCGGCCTCGCTCTGCCCGGGCGCCACCTTGGGCGAGGCCGGCAGCAGCGGCGGGCGCGCCGCGACCATGAA
>DASWHU010000424.1:0-4055 GCA_036398035.1 Alphaproteobacteria bacterium
GACCGCGGTGGCCTCGCCGCCGGCGCCCCTGATCTCCTTCGCCACCGCCTCGACCTTGGCCCGGTCGATGTCGGCCGCCACCACCTTGGCGCCTTCGGCGGCGAACAGCCTGGCGCCGGCGCGGCCCATGCCGGACGCCGCGGCGCTGATCAGCGCGATCTTGCCTTCGAGCCTCATCGGTCCCTCCCCGTCATCGATGGTTCGCCAGTGCTATGCCCCGCGGCCGGCCCGGGCGCAAGCCCGATCCGGGACGAGCATGCGACGGCGCGAGAAAGATTTGGGCACGCGGAGGCGCGGAGAACGATCACGCCCTTTCTTTCCCCGCGACCTCCGCGACTCCGCGTGACCCGAATGGCGCCCCATTGCGGCCCTTGCCCGGAGGTGGTGCAGTGGGCATGGTAGCGGCCCGCCTTGCCGGAGCCTGCTCATGCCCGCCGTCCTGCCGCGTATCGTCTACTTCGACCACCTCCAGCACCGGGCCGGGCGCGAGCTCCTGGAGACCTCGCCGGCGGTCGAGTTTTTGCGCCTCGAGCGCCACGCCGCGCCGGCGACGATCTGGCCGGTGATGGCCGGGGCCCACGGCTACCAGATCGCCTCGGCGCGCCAGGAGCTGCCGCGCCATCTCCACGCCGACGCGGACTTCCTTGCCCGCTGCCCCGAGCTGCTGGTGGTGTCGACCGACGGCGCCGGCGCCGACACGGTCGACAACGACGCGTGCACGGGCGTGGGCGTGCTGGTGGTCAACCAGGCCGGCGGCAACCGCGAGGCGGTGGCCGAGCACGCGCTGGCGATGATGCTCGCCTTGGTCAAGCGCATCGGCGAGGCCGACCGGGCGCTGCGCCGCGACCGCGCCTGGCACCGCACCGACTTCTGGGGCCGCGAGCTCCACGGGCGCACGCTCGGCATTGTCGGCCTGGGCCATGTCGGCTCGCGCATCGCCGAGCTGTGCGGCGGCGCGTTTTCCATGCGCGTGCTCGCCCACGACCCCTATATCGGGCCCGAGCGGTTCGCCCGCTTCGCCGCCGAGCCGGTCGGGCTCGATGAGCTGCTCGCGCGCGCGGACGTGGTCTCGGTCAACTGCCCGCTCAGCGCCGAGACCCGAGGCATGTTCGATGCGCGCGCGTTCGCGCGCATGAAGGCGGGCGCGCTGTTCGTCACCACCGCGCGCGGTGGCATCCACGACGAGGCCGCGCTCGTCGAGGCGCTGCGCAGCGGCCACCTCGCCGGCGCCGGCGTCGACGTGTGGGTCGAGGAGCCGCCGCCGATCGACCACCCGCTGCTCGCCTTCGACAACGTGGTGGCGACCCCGCACATGGCCGGCGTGACCGAGGAGTCGCGCAGGCGGACCTCGCTGATCTGCGCCGAGCAATGGCTCGCGATCTGGCGCGGCGAGCGCCCGCCGCGGCTGCTCAACGCGGACGCCTGGCCGGCCTATGCGGCGCGGTTCAGGGCGCGCTTCGGCCTGACCGTCGCCGCCTGAGCGATGGCGGACGCCGACGTCATCGTGGTCGGCGCCGGCAACGCCGGCATGTGCGCCGCGCTCGCCGCCGCCGAGGCCGGCGCGGGCGTGATCGTGCTCGAGCGCGCGCATGAGGATGCGCGCGGCGGCAACACCCGCTTCACCGCCGGCGCCATGCGGGTGGTCTACGACGGCGTCGACGACCTGCTCGCGCTGATGCCGGACCTTGGGCCGGAGGAACGGCGCACGACCGACTTCGGCAGCTATCCCGCCGACCGGTTCTTCGACGACATGGCGCGCGTGACCGACTTCCGCGCCAACCCGGACCTGGTCGAGGTGCTGGTGCACCGGAGCCACCCGACGCTCGCCTGGATGCGCGCCCACGGCATCCGCTTCATGCCCATGTACAGCCGCCAGGCGTTCAAGGTGGGTGGCCGTTGGCGGTTCTGGGGCGGGCTTACGGTCGAGGCGTATGGCGGCGGCCCCGGGCTGGTCGAGGCCGAGTTCCGCGCCGCGGGCAAGGCCGGAATCGAGGTCCGCTACGGCGCGCGCGCGATGGCGCTGGTCCGCGACGGCGACCGGGTCGCGGGCGTGCGCGTGCGCTCCGGCGGCGAGGCGGCCGAGCTCGGCGCGCGCGCGGTGGTGCTCGCCTGCGGCGGCTTCGAGGCCAATGCCGAGTGGCGCACGCGCTATCTCGGCCCCGGCTGGGACCTCGCCAAGGTGCGCGGCACCCGCTTCAACACCGGCGACGGCATCCGCATGGCGCTCGACGAGGGCGCGCTCGCGGCCGGCAACTGGTCGGGCTGCCACGCGGTCGGCTGGGACCGCAACGCGCCGGCGTTCGGCGACCTCGCGGTCGGCGACGGCTTCCAGAAGCACTCTTACCCGTTCGGCATCATGGTCAATGCGCAGGGCGAGCGCTTCGTCGACGAGGGCGCCGACTTCCGCAACTACACCTACGCCAAGTACGGCCGCGTCGTCCTGCAGCAGCCCGGACAGTTCGCCTGGCAAGTGTTCGACGCCAAGGTCGACCACCTGCTGCGCGACGAGTACCGCATCCGCGAGGTGACCAAGGCCGAGGCGGCGACGCTCGAGGACCTGGCCGCGCGCCTGGACGGGGTCGACGCCGCGGCGTTCCTCGCCACGGTGCGGGCGTTCAACGCCGCCGTCCGCACCGACGTGCCGTTCGACCCGACGGTCAAGGACGGCCGCGGCACGATGGGCCTCGCGGTGCCCAAGAGCAACTGGGCGAACCCGCTGGATTCGCCGCCGTTCAAGGCGTTCGCGGTGACCTGCGGCATCACGTTTACCTTCGGCGGCATCGCGATCACGCCCGAGGCCGAGGTGATCGACGCCGACGGCGGCACCATCCCCGGCCTGTTCGCCGCCGGCGAGCTGGTCGGCGAGCTGTTCTACAACAACTATCCGGGCGGCACCGGTCTCACCTCGGGCGCCGTGTTCGGGCGCATCGCAGGTGCGGGCGCGGCGCGCGCGGCGCTGGGTCGCAACCGATGACGCAAGCGGGCACCCTCGGATTCATCGGCCTCGGCGTGATGGGCGAGCCGATGTGCCGCAATCTCGCCAAGCGGTCGGGGCGGGCGGTGATCGCCCACGACGTGCGGCCGGCGCCGCTCGCGCGGCTGGCGCAGGACGGCGTGGGCGCGGCGCGCGACGTGCCGTCAGTCGCCGCCGCCGCGGAGGTGGTGTTCCTGTCGCTGCCCGATGGCGCGGCGGTCGAGGCGGTGTGCGCTTCGCTACTCGAAGCGGAGGACGCGCCGCTCGCGCTGGTCGTCGACTGCTCGACCGCGCCGGTCGCGCTCGCCCGCGACCTCCACCGCCGGTTCGCCGCGCGCGGCATCGGCTTCGCCGACGCGCCGGTCGCGCGCACCCGCGCCGCCGCCGAGGCCGGTACACTCGCGGTCATGGTGGGGGCGGACGAGAAGACCTTCGCCGCGCTCAGGCCGCTGCTCGCCTGCATGGCAAGCGACGTGCTCCACTGCGGCGAGGTCGGCGCCGGCCAGGCGACCAAAATCCTCAACAACATGGTGCTGTTCGAGACCGTGATCGCGCTGGCCGAGGCCTTGGCGATCGCGCGCGCCGCGGGGTTCGACGGCGCGCGGCTGTTCGAGGCGCTGACCCAAGGCTCGGCCGACAGCTTCGCGCTGCGCAATCACGGCCGGAAGGCGCTGCTGGCGGGCGACTTCCCGGAGCGCGCGTTCTCGTGCCGCTACGCGCTCAAGGACCTCGGCTACGCGCTCGACCTCGCGCGCGAGGGCGGCGTCGATGCGCGCGCCGCCGAGTGTGCGCAGGGCGTGCTCGAGGCGGCGGTCGAGGCCGGCTACGGCGACGCCTACTTCCCGGTGGTGCTGAAGGCGATCGAGCGCGCGCCTCAGCGCTGATAGGTGCCGATCAGCTCCGCGCGCGCGATCACGTGCCCGTCGATTGCCGCCTCGAGCTTGGCCTTGGTCGGCCTGCGGAGGTCGCCGAGCGTGGCATCGAGCGCATACAGCTTGAAGAAGTAGCGGTGGCGCCCGATCGGCGGGCACGGCCCGCCATAGCCGGTGCGCTTCCAGTCGTTGAGCCCCTCGCGCGCGCC
>DASWHU010000425.1:0-9564 GCA_036398035.1 Alphaproteobacteria bacterium
TCAGACCGTCGCCTGCTCGCCGACGCGCTGGCTGAGGATGCGGCGCAGC
Source organism: Alphaproteobacteria bacterium (assembly GCA_036398035.1). Lineage (GTDB taxonomy): Bacteria > Pseudomonadota > Alphaproteobacteria > UBA7887 > UBA7887 > DASWHU01. The sequence goes on from DASWHU010000425.1 coordinate 50, forward strand.
TTGGCCATCGCCCGCGCCTCGATCTGGCGCACCCGTTCCTTCGAGATGCCGAGCTCGCGGCCGAGCCCCTCGAGCGTGGTCGCCACGTCCGACAAATAGCGCCGGCGGATCACCAGGCGCTCGCGGTCGCGCAGCTCGCCGAGCGCGGCGGCCAGCGCCCCGGTCCAGCGCCGGGTCTCGTCACGGCGGATCGCCGCGTCCTCGGGCGTCGGCGCATCGTCCGCCAGTTGCGACACCCAGCTCGACGCGCCCGCCTGGTCGCCCGCGGCGACGTCGAGCGACAGATCGGGCCCGACCAGGCGCCGGGCCATGCGCCGCACCTCCGCCTCGGTCTGGTTGAGCGCGGCCGCGACGTGGCGGACCGCGCTCTCGCTCAGGCTCTCGCCGGTCTCGCTGAGCGCCGCGCGCATGCGCCTGAGGTTGAAGAACAGCGACTTCTGGGCGGTCGAGGTGCTGAGGCGGACCAGCGACCACGAGCGCACCACGTGGTCCTGGATCGCCGACTTGATCCACAACCGGGCATAGGTGGCAAGGCGGGCCTCGTGGTCGGGGTTGAAGCGTTGCAGCGCCTGCATCAGGCCGATGCAGCCTTCCTGGATCAGGTCGCCCTTGTGCAGCCCGGGGGCGCGGTAGCGCTCGGCGATCCCGATCACCAGCCTGAGGTGGCTCTTGACCAGGCGCGAGACGGCGTCGCGGTCGCCGCGCCGGGCGCGCCGGGCGAGGTCGCGCTCCTCCTCGCGGCTGAGCATCGGCTGGCGGCGCGCCAGGCGCACCAGCGCGCCGGCGGCGTCGCCGAGGACCGTACTGACCGGGGCCGACCGGGTTGCCATGAAAACAAGCATTGCGGCAGGAGGCGGTGAGTCAATATCATTTTACTCGGGCATCGGCAGATGGTGAAGAAGGCTGAGATACGGGGCCACGTCCTGGACGCCGCCCTCAAGCTGGCGGCGGAGCGGGGATGGCGACGGCTTCGCCTGGCCGACATCGCGGTCGCGGCCGGGCTGCCGCTGGCGACGGTGGCCGAGACCTTTGGCTCCAAGGCCGAGATCCTGTCGGCTTTCAGCCGGCGCATCGACCTGGCGGTGCTTCAGGGTAGCGACCTCGCCGATCTCGACCAGCCCGTCCGCGACCGCCTGTTCGACGTGATCATGCGCCGGCTCGATGCGCTCAAGCCGCACCGGGCGGCGCTCGGCGCGATCGCCCACGACACCGCCCGCGACCCGGTCGCGGGCGCTTGCGCGGGCGCGGTGCTGGTGCGCTCGATGGCGGCGATGCTCGAGGCGGCGGGGGTCTCGGCAAGCGGACTCGGCGGCCTGATACGGGCCGAGGGCCTGGCGGCGATCTACCTGCAGGTGCTGCGCGTCTGGCTCGGCGACGAGTCCGAGGACCTGAGCAAGACCATGGCCGCGCTCGACCGCCGGCTCGACCGCGCCGACTGGTTCATGGCGCGCCTGTGCGGCGTGAGCCGCCGCCGACCCGCCGCCCCCGCCGCCGCCGCGGCGACAGGCGAGGCCCAATGACCGGGCGCGCGCCCGACCTGGGCGCGTTGCTCGCGCTCACTCGCGGCGCATTCGAAGCCGGGGACGGCGCCTCGGTCATGGGGCGGGCGATGGCGGGCGCGTGGCTTGAGGCCGAGCATATCGCGCAAGCGGCCGGGGCCGAGGCGGAGCGGGCGCAGCTCGACGCCGCGCGGGCGATGTTCGCCGTGGCGTTAGCCCGGACGCGCGCGCTGGCGCTGGCCGCGCTCGCCGCACCGCCCGGCGCCGGCAAAGCTTAGCCCGGCAATCATCGCCCCCGGCCACCCGGCCGTGCCGAACGGCTGCGATTCGGAACAACGAAGTTCGGCGGCCCGCGTTGTCCTTCGAGACGCCCGCCTTCGCCATTGGCTACGGCGGGCATCTCGAAGCACGTGGTGTGCGACCCACGCTCCGATGATGGCCGGCACTACAGCGGCAGCTGGACGATCGCGCGCAGTCCGCCCTGCGGCGACTGCGCGAGCACCAGGTCGCCGCCGTGGTTGCGCACCAGGTCGCGGGCGATGCTCAAGCCCAGCCCGACTCCGCCGGTGTCCGGGTTGCGCGAGCCCTCGAGGCGGTAGAACGGCTTGAACACGGATTCCCAATGCTCGGGCGCGATGCCGGGGCCGTCGTCGTCGACCGTGATCTCGATCGCGCGCGCGGTTCGCCGGCAGGCCACCCCGACGCTCTTGCCGTAGCGCGCCGCGTTGTCGATCAGGTTGGTCAGCGCGCGCTTGATCGCGTCGCGCCTGAGGGTGAGGCTGAGCCCCTCGGGCACGCCGTCGAGCGCGATGGCCACGTCCTTGCGCCGGGCGCCGTCGACCACGTCGCCGAGCAGGCCGGCGATGTCGACCTCGCGCGCCGGCTCGCTGCCCTCGCCGCGGGCGAAGGCGAGATAGCCCTCGACCATCCGCTCCATGTCGGCGACGTCGGCCTTGAGCGCCTCCACCGCGCCCGGCTCCAGGCCCATCGCGAGCTGCAGCTTCATGCGCGTCAGCGGCGTGCGCAGGTCGTGGCTGACTCCGGCCAGCATCTCGGTCCGCTGCACCATCTGGCGCTGGATGCGCTCGCGCATGCGCAGGAACGCGTGCGCCGCCTGGCGCACCTCGGTCGCGCCCTGGGGCTTGAAGTCAATCACCTGGATGCCCTTGCCGAAGCTGTCGGCGGCGTGCGCGAGGCGCCGCATCGGCCCGATCTGTCGGCGCAGGAAGTAGACCGCGATCGCGAGCAGCACCAGCGCCGTGCCGGCCATCCACAGCACGAACACATAGGTGGTCGAGCTGAACAGCCGCTTGCGCGGCACCACCACCTGCAGCAGGCCGTTGGGCAGCTGGATCGAGATCTTGACCAGCTCGGGTTGGTGCTTGGTATCGAACTGGAACGGGTAGCGGATGCGCTCGGGCAGGACGCGGGCGAGCGTCCAGTCGACCGGCCCGAACAGGTCGTGGGGCGGCTGGGCGGGCAGGCGCGCGTCCTGTTGGAAGGTCGCATCCATCGCCAGGTTGTAGCGCGCCCGGCGGATCAGCCATTGCGACTGGACCGCGGCGTGCCTCTCCTCGAGCGCGTCGATCATCAGCGCGATGTCGCCGGCCAGGCCGAGCGCCAGCCTGCGGCCCACGTCCTCCCAATGGCGGGTGTAGAAGATGTAGGCGGAAACCGCTTGCAGCAGCACCATCGGCACGGTCACGATCAGCAGCGAGCGGCCGAACAGGTCGCGCGGCAGAAAGTCGCGCAGGCGCGTCATCGCGTCACCTCGTCGGCCCGGCGGTCCGCGTCCGGGGCCGCCCTGAGCGCATAGCCTTCGCCGCGCACGGTCACCAGATGGCGCGGGTTGCGCGGGTCGGGCTCGAGCTTGCGGCGCAGGCGCGTGATCTGCACGTCGAGCGCGCGCGCCCCCGGATGCCCGCGCGCGGCCAGGGCATCGCGCGCCAGCGGCCGCCCGGACGCGCCGGCGAGCGCGCGCAGCAGCGCCTCCTCGGCCGAGGTCAGCGCCACCGGCGCCTCGCCCTTGCGCAGCGCGCCGCTGGCGAGGTCGAAGCTGAACTCGCCGAAGCGCACCGCCGTCGGTGCCGCCGGCTCCGGGCTGTGGGTGCGGCGCAGGATGGCGTTCAGGCGCAGCAGCAGCTCGCGCGGCTCGAACGGCTTGACCAGGTAGTCGTCGGCGCCGGTCTCCAGGCCCTGGATGCGGTCGTCGACCGAGTCCATCGCGGTCAGCATCAGGATCGGCACGTCGTCCTGCGCGCGCAGCGAGCGGGCGAGCGACAGGCCGTCCTCGCCGGGCATCATGATATCGAGCACCAGCAGGTCGAAGCGCAGGCCCTTGAGCCGCGCGCGCGCCTCGCCGGCATTGGCCGCGGTCGCGACCAGGAAGCCGTTGTCCGACAGGTAGCGGCGCAGCAGCTCGCGCAGCCGCTGGTCGTCGTCGACGACCAGCACGTGCGGCGGGCCGCCGTCCGGGCCGGGCACGCCCGGCGCGCGCGCATCGATAGTCATGGGCCGATTGTACGGGCTCGCCCGGCCGCACGGAATGGCTTGCCCGAGCGGGGTCTCCGCAGGGTCAGTCGCCGGTCTCGAAGCGCCCGCGGTCGTCGGCGGTCATCAGGCCCAGCATCACGTTCTGGAACCCGACCACGGCCTCGGCGCCGGCGGCGCGATAGGCGCGGGCGATGCGCGTGCGCTGGGTGTCCGACAGGCGCCGCTCGAGCTCGCGGCCTTTGTCGGTCAGGCTCAGCAGCCGCTGGCGCCGGTCGCGGGTGCCCTGGCGCTGGCGGACATAGCCGGTGCGCACCAGCTGGCCGAGCACCCGGCTCAGGCTCTGCTTGGTGATCTGGAGCACGTCGAGCAGCTGGGCGACCGAGATGTCGGCGTTGCGGCCGATGAAGTAGATCACCCGGTGATGGGCGCGGCCGAAGCCGAGCGGGGCCAGGATGCGGTCGGGCTCGGCGACGAAGTCGCGGTAGCCGAAATACAGCAGCTCGATGCCTCGGTTGAGGTCCTGCTCGCGCAGGAACAGCGGGTTCACCGGCGCCTTTAAGTCAGTCATGTTGACACATATGCGGGCAGGTGTTAGCCAATGCAACCCCGATCTTATACGATATCCAGGGGCGCGGGGCTGTTCGAGGGCAGGCGGGAATGATCGACTTCGACAAGCGCGACGGCTGGATTTGGTACGACGGCGAGATGGTGCCCTGGCGCGACGCCAAGCTGCACGTGCTGTCCCACGGCCTGCACTACGCGAGCTGCGTGTTCGAGGGCCAGCGCGTTTACGGCGGCACCATCTTCAGGCTCGAGCAGCACACCGAGCGCCTGTTCGAGTCCGCGCGCCAGCTCGGCTTCAAGCTGCCGTTCACGGTCGAGGAGATCAACCAGGCCAACTACCAGGTCTGTCGCGCCAACACCATCGCCGACGGCTACGTCCGCCCGGTCGCGTGGCGGGGCAGCGAGATGATGGGCGTCTCGGCGCAGAAGAACGCCATCCACGTCGCGTTGGCGGCCTGGGAATGGCCGTCCTACTTCTCGCCCGAGGCGCGGCTCAAGGGCCTCAAGCTGCAGTGGTCGAAGTGGAAGCGCCCCGACCCCGCGACCATCCCGGCCAAGGCCAAGGCGGCCGGGCTGTACATGATCTGCACCTTGAGCAAGCACGCCGCCGAATCCGACGGCTTCGACGACGCGCTGATGCTCGACTGGCGCGGGCGGCTCGCGGAGTCGACCGGCGCCAACATCTTCCTGGTGATCGACGGCGCGCTGCACACCCCCACCCCCGACTGCTTCCTCGACGGCATCACCCGCCAGTGCGTGATCGCGCTGGCGAAGAAGCGCGGCATCGAGGTGGTCGAGCGGGTGATCATGCCCGAGGAGCTCGACAAGGCCGACGAGGTGTTCCTGACCGGCACCGCGGCCGAGGTCACCCCGGTCGGCCAGATCGGCGACCTCCATTTCCAGCCCGGCGCGATGTGCCGGCTGATGATCGAGGACTTCACCGCGCTCACCCGCGAGCCCACGCCCGCGCCTGCGCACATCGGCGCCGGCGGGTAGTACCCGGGACCGCAGGCGTGTCGATCACGCAGGCGCGGTCGTTGCGAGCCCCCGATACAGGCGTGCGCGAAGCGATCCAGGGTCGGCGCGCCACTCTGGATCGCCGCGACCGCTTCGCGGTTTCGCGATGATGCCGTTGCGCGGTTTGCGTATGCGTGGGTGCCGGCAGCATGCGCCGGCGAACGCTGTTCGCCAGGGCCCGGCAGCTACCAGGTGACCTTGTCCGGGTCGCCGCGATAGCGCGAGCGGATGAAGGCGATGATCTTCCAGATCTCGTCGTCGTCGAGCGAGCCCGACCAGCCGACCATGTTGGTGCCGCTGCGCCCCTTGGCGATGGTGCGGAACAGCGTCGCGTCGGTCGGGCGATAGACCCATTGGTCGTCGGTCAGGTCCGGGCCGACCGCGCCTTCGGCGTTCTCTCCGTGGCAGCTGTAGCACCCCGTCTCGGCCCACAGCTTGGCGCCGTCGGCGATCGCGGCCTGGTCCCCGGTATAGGGATTCCTTTCGCCCGCGCCGGCCTCGGCGGCGAATTCACCGACGATGCCCGCGACCAGGGCGAGCAGGCCGATCAACGACCGGGAAGAACGCCGAGGTGGCATGACAGGCTTCCGGTAACTTTGGCGGAGCTGAGAAAACTGGGGGAGCGGCCGGCGCTCCCCCAACCGGTGTCGTGACCAGCCGGCGTCGATGCCGGCCCGCTCGATCGGTCAGTCGCCGAACAGGCCGAACACCATCAGGTATCCGCCCTTGCGGCTGTCCTTGAGATGGGGCGCACCGCCGCCGCCAAGGGTCGCCCACCCGGTCCAGCCGCCGAAGCCGGCCGGCACCGCGACATATTGCTTGCCGTCGATGGCGTAGGTCATGGGGCTGCCGAAAATGCCGGTGCCGACATTGTACGACCACAGCTCCTCGCCGGTGTCCTGGTCATAGGCCTTGAACTGGCCTTCCGGCGTGCCGGCGAACACGAGACCGCCACCGGTGGTCATCAGGCCGCTGGTGAACGGCGCCGGCGCTTTGACGGTCCAGACCTTGTCGCCGGTACGCGCATCGAACGCGACCAGCTGGCCGTAGCCCTGGTTCCACTTGATGGTGCCGATGCCCCAATAGGGCTTGCCGGGGGTGCGCTCGGCCGGGTTCAACCCTTCGCCCAGCGGCGCGCTCTTGATGTCGGTGCAGATCTCGCGGCTGGGAACGAACACCATCTTGGTGTGCGGATTGACCGCCATCGGGTTCCACCACTTGCCGCCCTCCGACGCCGGGCAGATGTCCTGGGCCTCGTAGTCGTAGGCCGGCACCTTGTCCGCGTTGACCACCGGCCGGCCCTCGGCGGTGAAGCCGGTCGCCCAGTTCACCTTCGAGATCGGCACGCCATAGACGAACTTGCTGTTGGTGCGGTCGATCGCGTACAGGAAGCCGTTGCGGTCGCCGTGCAGCCACAGCTTGCGGCCGTCGACGTCGAGCAGCACCGGCTCGTTGTTGCCGTCGTAGTCCCAGACGTCGTGCGGCGTGTACTGGAAGTAGTGCTTGATCTCGCCGCTATCCGGGTCGAGCGCAAGGGTGGCGTTCGAGTACAGGTTGTCGCCCGGCCGATTGACGCCGTCCCAGTCCGGATTGGGATTGCCGACGCCCCAGTAGAGGGTGTCGAGCTCGGGGTCGTACGAGCCGGTGATCCACGCCGAGGCGCCGCCGAACATCGCCGAATCGGTGCTGCCCCAGCTGTCGTGGCCCGGCTCGCCCGGGCCCGGAACGGTGTAGCGCCGCCATGCCTGCCGGCCGGTCTCGGCATCCAGCGCCTCGATGAACAGGCGCGTCGGATACTCGGCGCCCGACAAGCCGACGATGACCTTGCCCTTCACCACCAGCGGCGCGACGGTCATGGTGTAGGACTCTTCCCAGTTGGCGATGTTGACCTGCCAGACGACCGCGCCGGTCTTGGCGTCGAGCGCGACCACGTCGGCATCGGGGGTCGCCACGTAGACCTTGTCCCGGTACAGCGCGGCGCCGCGGTTGCCGATGTCGCAGCACATCTTGCCGGCGACGCCTTCCGGCAACTCGTCGACATAGCGCCAGATCTCGGCGCCGGTACGCGCGTCGATGGCGTAGGTGCGCCCGTGCGAGGCGGTGGCGTACATGACGCCGTTGTTGACCAGCGGCGTCGTGTTCTGGGCGTCGAGCACGCCGAACGAGAACGTCCACTTGGGTACCAGCCGGCCGATGGTCTCGACGTTCACTTGGCGCAGCGGGCTGTAGCGGCTGCCGGTATAGTCGCGCGGAGCCATCAGCCAGTTGTTCGGGTCTTGGCCGGCCTCGAGCAGCATCTCGTCGGTGACGTAGTCCTGGGCCGCCGCCGGGCCCGCGACGAGCACGCCGGCGCCGAGCGCGAGACACGTCGCGCCCGTATGGACCAACTGCCGTTTGGTCATAATGTTCCCTCCCCTATGTGCAACAGCGGCCTCGCGCGTCGGCGGAAGCCCCCCGGAGCGCCTGACCGTTCGTCTGACGATCCTATCCCATCACCGAGCCGTCGCCCACCCGGTTCGGCGGTCGCAGGTTCTGCAGGGAGGCGCGCGAACGCGCGCGCTCGAGTCTCGCCCGAGCCCCGTGATCGACCGGACCGGCTCGGATCGGTAGTCGGGTCCGGCTCAGGCCGCGAGCGGGTGCCAGAGCGCGGCGCGGACCTCGCCGAACTCGCGTGCGAGCTTGGTCCACTGGTGGCCGCCGTCGGTGCTGCGGAACAGCTGGCCGAGATTGGTCAGCACGAACATGAGCTCGCTATCGGCATCGTTGGCGGCGATGCACCAGGGCGTGCTGTTGAGCGTCCCCGGAAGGTTGGCGTCGCGCCAGCGCTCGCCCGCGTCGGTGCTGTCGAGCAGCCGGCCCGTCGAGCCCGGCGGGCCGTTGCCGTTGGCGAGCAGGAGCCGGGTGCCGCCGTTGCCGATCGGCTGGATCGCGCGCGTGTACTGCCACGGCGAGTCGAGCGTTTGGTGATGCCAGGTCGCGCCGTCGTCGGTGCTCACATGCAGGCCCTTGTTGGTGGTCGCGAACAGCTTGCGCCCGCCGTTGGCGATCACCGCCAGGCCGTGGATGTCCTCCGACACCAGGCCGGCGTTGCACGGCCGCCAGGTCTCGCCCTCGTCCGTGCTCTTCCACACCCCGCCGATCTCGACTCCCGCCCACAGCGTTTGGTCGTCGAGCGGGTCGAAGACGATCTGGGTGACTCGCGGGCTGTGGACGAACATGCAGTCCTGCGGCAGCGCGGCGTCGAGCTTTTGCCAGCTCAGGCCGCCGTCGCGCGAGCGGTACAGGGCCGCGGGCTGGGCGCCGGCGAACATCAGGGCGGGATCGTGCGGCGCCTGGACCAGCGACCAGATCGGCGTCGCGTCCATCGGCGAGGGCAGGTGCGTCCAGCGCTCGTCTTCGTCGGTCCAGCGGTAAAGGCCGCTGTCGGTGCCGGCGTAGACCACGTCCGGCTCGCCCGGGTGCCAGCTCAACGCCCACACGCGCGCCTCCAGATAAAGGCCCGACTCGCTGTAGGGCCTGGTCCAGGTCTCGCCAAGGTCGTCGCTGAACCACACCGACAAGCCGCAGGTGCCCACGCACAGCCTGTTGGTCATCTGTCGTTCCCCCAATCCGCTCGCGCTATTCGGCGGCGTGCTTCTTGTCCGCTTGCCAGCGCGCGGCGGCGGCATCGTCCGCGTCGCGCGCTTCGACCCAGCGCGCGCCGTGCGCGTCTTCCTCGCGCTTCCAGAACGGCGCCTCGGTCTTCAGCCAGTCGATCAGGAACTGGCACGCCTCGAGCGCGGCGTGGCGGTGGGCGGAGGCGACAGCCACCAGCACGATCCGTTCGCCCGGCTCGAGCCGGCCGATGCGGTGGATGATCAGGCTATCCTCGAGCGGCCAGCGCGCGCGCGCCTCGGCCTCGATCTCGGCGAGCTTGCGCTCGGTCATGCCCGGGTAGTGCTC
>DASWHU010000426.1:0-6974 GCA_036398035.1 Alphaproteobacteria bacterium
GCGCAGGTCAGGGCGTGGGCGTCGGTGATCTCGGTGCTCGCCTCGGTGCTGGTGGTGCCGGCCGCGTACTGGATCATGACCGAGACCGTCGCCATGGGCCGCGAGCTTAGCGAGCTGCGCGGCGACTTGAAGTCGCTGCGCGGTGCCATCGTGGTGACCGAGGATCTGCGCCGCGAGCAGATCGGCGACCACGAGGCCCGGCTGCGCGCCCTCGAGCGCCCGCCCGGGCGCAACGGACCCTACGGATGGGTCCCGCCGCCCGAGCGCGACACCTATCCCCGCGACCGTTAGCAGCGAAGGAGACGCCCATGGGCGACCTGATCATGCGCAACGCCAAGGCGATCATGGTGATCCTCGCCGGCGCCGCGACCGAGGCGGTGGCCGGCTGGCTGGGCCTGCCGGTCTCGGCGACGCTCGAGGAGGTGCTGACCCGGGCCGGCGAGCTCGCGCTCGCCGCCGGCGCCGTGTGGTGGGTCGCGAACCGCCCGGCGGCGCCGAAGGCTGGCGCGAACGTCGACTCGGGCGACGGGGGCGGCGCGCCGCGCGTGCCGCGCCGGGGCGCCCACATGCTACTGGTGGGTGTGGCGCTCGCCCTGGCGGCGGCCGGGCTCGGCGCCTGCGCCGGCGCGATCGACGCGGAGTGCCAGCTTACCCGCGAGCAGCGGATGCTCAACTACGTCTCGCTCGAGATGGCCGCGCAGCGCGCCGGCGTGCCGTTCCTGGTGGTGCCGTTCGATTGCGACCTCGACGGCCGGCCCGACTTCACCCCGGCCGCGGCGCGCGCCTACTGGCTCGACCGCCGGGCCGGCACCGCCTCGCCGCCCGACTCCGAGCCGCCCGATCCCTGATCCTGACGTCCGTTCCTGATCGTCGCCCCCGGCTAACGGCCGGGATAAGACGCGGTTTCACGCTTTCACCCCTAGTGTGAAAGCCGGTGACTCCAGATCGGGTTTCCGCGAAACCAGTTGACCATAGCAACGGCCCTCTCGGCGTGCGCCGAGGGGGCCGGGCTTTATGCGTTTCGGATGTCCCGTTTTCTGCCCTCAAGCGAGGAGGGAAAACGGGACATGGCAGCGGCAGCCGGACATCGTTCACCCGGTTCCTTCCGCTGTCAGGATGGCTCGCGGTGGGCCGTCAAGGGAAATGAGTTCGCACCGGACAAGAGCTGGATCACGAAACCAGGGCCTCGGCCCTGCCATATCTCCTTCCAGAACAACGGCCAATTCGCGGGCTTCCGACTCGGTTCGGGCGAGGATGACGCACCCGTAGATTTCGGAGTGGTCATACCACTCGATACCTGCGGCATGCATGGCGTCCTGATCGGGCCTCAGAAGAAACACCTTGAGCGGCGTCTCGGTTTGGTTCATTTGCACCAACGCGCCCTGTCCTCCACCACCCCTAAGTGATTGAAAACCCTGGTGGGCGCGGCTGGGATTGAACCAGCGACCCCCGCCGTGTGAAGACCTTTCCCTCCACGATCTAGCGGTGCAGGGCGCGCCAGATATGCCAGATGTGGTGCACCGCCGGTCAGAAAGAGCCCCCGGCGGCAGGAGTTTGGTTCACTTGCACCAAAGGGAACTGTCCTACGCTCTAATCGACATCGTCATCAGGAAGGTCTTGCCACGCCACCGGCTCGACTCGGATTGCAAAACACGCTGCCCAGCCCCCACTATCCGGGTCGCCTTGCTCAACTGCGCAGATTTCCCAGTCCAGTTTCTCCAGGGTCGGGGCGTACCAGCCTATTACGACGCGGCAGCGGTTAAGCGGCCCCGCTTCAACCGGATCGCACAGCAGAGCCAGCGGCTTGCTCAACCTGAGAAGGATTGGGCGGCCGTCGCGAGGTGCTGACGACATCGACTGCCAAGTCGGCATCGCTCTACTCCAGCGCCTTCGCCGCGCGGGCGAGGTAGCCGGGGGAGAACTTGGCGTAGACGCGCTCGGTCGTGCGCGAATCGTCGTGGCCGAGGAAGGCGGCGATCTCGGGCATCGGCGTGCCGGCCTCGGCGAGCCACACCGCGGCGGTGTGGCGGAGCGTGTGGGGGGTGACCCCCGCTTTCGCGGGGGCAGGCCCGAGGCCAGCGCGCGCGCAGGCCGCGGCGAAGGCGCGCTTGACCGACTTGACCGGCCGGCCCGCCCACTCGACGACGCGGTCCTCGGCGGTGCCGGTGCGCACCTCGAGCGCGGCCTCGAGCGCGGCGCGCAAGCGCGCGTTCATCGGCACGGTGGCACGGCCCTTGCGCCGCTGCCCCGTGGGCGCGGTGCCGAGCTTGACCAGGCCGCGGCGGAAGTCGACCCGGTCCCAGGTCAGCTCGAGGATGGCGCCGGCGCGCCCGGCGGTGGCCAGCGCCAGGACCACGAACAGCCTGAGATGGTCGTGGCGGCACGCCGCCAGCAGCGCGCCGAGCTCGGCCCTGGTCAGGTGGCGGTCGCGCGGCGCCGGCGAGGCCGGCAGCTCGACCACGGCCGGGGTGCGCGGGTCGTGCCAGCGCAAGCCGGCGCGCAGGATGCCGAGCTCCTTGCCGACGGTGCCGGGCGCACGCCCCTGCGCGGCGCGCCGGCGGGCGTAGAGACGGCAACCCGCGCGGTCGACCTGGGCCGGGTGCAGGCCGGCGAAGTGGGGCCCGAGCGCCTTCCAGGCGTCGTGGGCGCGGTCGGGGCGGGCGGCGCGCGCGTCGAGGTCGGCGAGGTAGGCGGCCATGATCTCGCCCACGCTCTCGCCTACCGGCCGGCGCGCGAGCTCGTGGAGACGAGCCTGGGCCTGGTCCCGATCACTGGTCCTGAGCGAGACCCGGACGGTGCGCCCGGCCTCGGTCCAGGCGGCGGCCCAGACGCCGCGGTATCTGACGAGCCGCATAGCAACCTCTCGGCCTCATGGTGGGGGATGCGCACCGGCGAGCGCAAGGGGACGGTCTGGATCAGGCCCTCCCTGATCCGGCGCCGGACGGTCGACGGCGACACCGCGAGCGCCTCGGCCAGGCGTGCGACCGTCCAGGCGCGGGGGAGGGCGCCTGCCCCGGACTGCGATCCGGGGGCGGTGGTGGTCATGACGGGGGCTCACGCGGAGGCGCGGAGGGCGCGGGCTCGGCGCCTTCCGTATCGGAGACGAAGCACAGGTGCTCGACCTCGCCCGGATACCCCGCTTTCGCGGGGGCAGGCTCCGCGCTCGGCAGCTTGGCGAAACGCATGTGCAGATAGCCGCGGCACAGGCGCAGCTTGCGGTGGGCCTTGGGATAGGCGAAGCCGTGCTCGCCGTCCGGCTCGATCGGCACGCCCTTGTGGCAGTAGAATGGCCCGCCGGCCTTGAGCTTGGCCATCATCTTCTTCCACTCGGGCGTGTCTTGCTGCTCGGGCGACCCGGCGCGGAAGGCGCAGTTGTCGCACGGCTCCGGGAACGGGAACGGCGTGCCGTCGCTGTCGCGATGGTCACCACCTGGCGGCAGCGGCTCCCACAGCGCCCCGCAGTTCACGCACACCTCGAGGTTGCGGGCGTAGAACGGCGTGCCGCCATGGCTGACGTGGCGCACCTTGCGGCACGCGCAGCGCGGGCAGCGCCCGCGGCCCTTGACCGGCTCGTCGCGGGCCCGTGCGCGCATCACCCGGCCTGTGCCAACCGCTTGCCCGCCGCGGCGATGGCGGCGGTGCGTGCGGCGTTGAAATCGGCCAGGCGGCGCGGCTGTTGCGCGCTGCGCCAGTCTGCCCAGCGCCGGGCGAGGCCGATCTTGCGCGCGCCCGGCACCGCGCTCCAGCACAGCCGGCACAGGCCGAACCGGCCGTGCTCGCCGCGGCCGCCGCAGCCCGGCACGATGCAATCAGCCATGGGATGACTTACGCCCCGCCTCCGGCTGCTCGACCCCATCATCCTTATCCGCGGCGCCGGCGCGCGCCGCGGCCTTGACACCCTCCAGTGCCGCGATCAGGGCATCGGCCATGGTCTGGACCATGATCGACCCCACGGCAGAGATCATCGCCTGGCGGCGGCCGGCGCACGAGCAGTTCGGCGCGACGCACGTCTCGTAGCCGAACCGGTTCTCGGCCAGGTCGGCGTTGCACAGCGCGCGCACCGCGTCGAGGTCGGAGAGGGTGGTCATCGCCTGGACTCCCCGGTCGGCAGGGTGCCGGCGATCTCGTCGAGCAGGTCGGGCGCGCGCTCGTCCTCGCCGGCCGGTTCGGTCTCGGGCGGCTCGTCGGCCCCGTCGTCGGCGGTGCCGCTCCCGCCGGACTCCAGGTCTTGAACCACAGAGGACACAGAGGACACCGACGTCTCGTCCTCGTCCTCGCCCGTGGACTCGCCTTCCGGGGGTGCATCGCTGGTGCTCTGTCCGGCCTTCGCAGCCGAAGCGGCTGCTTCGGCGGAGTAGGCTGCACTCTGTGTCCTCTGTGGTTGATCCTTCGTATCTGCGCGCCTGGCGCGGCGGCGCTCGACCTGCTCGCGGTGGGCGCCGGCCGCGCCCTGCCACTCGTCGGCGGCGGCGCGGGCGAGGTCCTTGAGGGTCAGCTCGACCAGGTAGCGCGGGTCGTTGGCCTGCTCGACATCGAGCGTGCGCGCCAGCACGTGGCGGCGGTGGGGCGTGTAGACCCGCGCCTCGACGCGGACCTCGCCGCGCTTGGGGCGCTGGCGGGCCGGGTCGGTGCTCTCCGGATCGGGCCCGGGGTCGGGAGTCGCGGTCATGGCGTTCCTCCAAGGGTGAACAGGTGCGGCGCGGCGCGGATTGCCTCGCCGTGGCTCTCGATCAGCTCGTTGTTGCGCAGCCGTGCCATGCCGTCATTCCAGTGGCCGCCACGCATGACCTTGCCGAGGCGGTCGGCGACGGCGCGCTTCGGCACCCAGCCCGGGTAGTTGTTGACCAGCAGGTCGAGGATGTCGCCGGACAAGGCCGGCAGCGCGGCCTTCCACATCGCGACGCGCTCGGCGGTGGTGCGCGGCGGGTCCGGCGCCTCGAAGCCGGCGAGCGCGAGGCCGGCGGCGGCGATCGAGATCAGGCCGTCGCCGTGGCTCTCGACCAGGGCGAGATCGCGCATCTCCTTGCGGCCGGCGTTGAAGTGGCCACCCCGCGCCTTCATGCCGGCCAAGGTCGCGGCCTGGGTCCAGGTGAGCCTGGCCGGCGCGACGCGCGCGAGCGCGCCGAGCAGCTTGGCGGTCGCGCTGTAGAGCGCTCCGTCGCCGCCGTTCGCGCCGCGCGCGGGCCGATGCCGTTCCTTCGCCTGCGAGGTGCCGCTGCCCGGATCGGTTGCGGCGACCGGCTTTTGCGGCGGGGAGGCAATTTCCAGGCCAGCCCTATCTGAGGGGACCGGCTCGGCGCGCATCGCTGCGATCCGCCGGCCGACCTCGCCGGCCGCGGCCGCCACGGCATCGAGCAGCCGTGCGATCTCGTCGAGCCGGGCGACCGCGGCGGCGTGGGCCTCGCCGCGGCCGTCCGCATAGCCTTGTGCGCGGGCCGCGGCCAGCGCCGTCTTGTCCACGCGGAGACGCGGAGATTGCTTCTGCTCCGCGCCCCCGGCTCGTTGGCCGGGGCAGGCCTCCGCGTCTCCGCGTGACGTCGCCGCGATCAGGTCCTGGAGCTCGGCGAGGTCGGCCTGGGCCAGCGTCTCGGGCTCGGCCGCGCCCTCGTTGCCCGGCGCGCGGCCCGAGTCGAAGGTCTCGATGGCGGGGAAGCGGCGGCGCTCCAAGAGGCCGAGGTCGGGCGCCCACAGCCAGCCCTCGCCGACCTTGAGGCGGGCGAGCGAGTCGAGCACCTCGCGGCCCTGGGCGACATCGCCCTGGCCCTTGATCCAGTCCTCGATCGCCTTGCGGTCCTGCGGCGCCATGACCCGCATCGCGACCAGGGCTGCGGCCTGGGTGAGCACGTTCTTGTGCAGGACCGCCGGGCGCTGGGTGATCAGCACCACCCGGAAGCCCTTGACCCGGCCGCGGCGGACGATGCGGTCGGTGGCGTGGAGCAGCCGGCGGTGCTCGGGCAACGGGCTTTGGGCCGCGATCTCGTCGGCCTCGTCGCAGACCAGGTGCAGCGGGCGCTTGTTGAAGCGGTAGAGCGCGCCCAGGAAGTCGGTCATGAACCGGTGGCGCTCGCCGATCAGGAAGTCGCTCAGGTCGACCACGCACGAGAATGCGCGCTCGGCGACGGTGCGGCCCAGCAGCTCGCCGGCGGTCTCGGCGAGCGCGATGTCGGCGTGGTCGCCGCCGAGCACCGCGACCGGGAAGCCCGGCGCCTTGCCGTCGGCGCTCGATTTCAGACCCCACCACACCCCGGTCGGGTCGATCACGCACACCCGGCGGCCGAGCCGCAGCAGCCGTTCCACCCAGCCCTTGGCGACGTAGGACTTGCCCGACCCGGTGCGGCCCAGGATGGCGACGTGGCCGGCGAGCAGGGCCTCGAGCCGGGCATCGTCGAGCGGACGCGCCTGCGCCCTCATAGCTCGCGCGCCATGTACACGGCCGCGTTGAAGCGCCGGAAGCGGCCGGTGCGGTGGCTGGCGAAGGTGGCCAGGCGGCGGTTGCGCAGCGCCAACAGGGCGCGCCCGGCGGCGGACGCCGTCATGCCGCCGGCCAGCACCGGGGCGAGCCGCGCGGCGACCTCGGCGGCGGTGGCGGGGCCGTGCGCGCGCAGCACGCCGAGCACGGCGCGCGCGGGCTCGCTCAATGCGCCCTTGGCCACGTCAGGACGGCCCCAACTCCGCATGGAAGCGCACCGCATTGCTCCAGGTCCGCCCCGGCAGGAAATCGGTGGCATAGACGAGACCGACATCGACCCCGGTGATGCGCAACCCGGTCGCTGCGGCGAGCGCGTTCAGCGCGGCGACGATTGCGAGTTCGGCGATCTCGATTTCCGCCTCCACCTCGTCGAGGGTCATGCCGGCCACGGCGTGTCGGATGGCGGCTCGGGGTGATCGCCTCGCCTAAGCTCTATGGCGTCGCCCGTCCGGGTAGTCAGCCTAAGCGTATCGTCGAAGCCGTTCCGGTAGGCGCGCAGCGCGGC
>DASWHU010000427.1:0-1860 GCA_036398035.1 Alphaproteobacteria bacterium
GCCGCGCTCGGCGTGCGCCTGCGCTTCGAGCGGGAGGTGCCCGACCCCTCGCGGCTCGCCGGATCGGACCTGATTGTCGCCGCCGACGGCATCAACAGCGCGGTGCGCGAGCAGTACGCCGACCACTTCCAGCCGCGCATCGAATGGCGCGGCAACAAGTTCATCTGGCTCGGCAGCACCTGCCGCTTCCCGGCCTTCACCTTCATCTTCCGCGAGAACCGGCACGGGCTGTGGCGGGTGCATGCCTATCAGTTCGACCGCGAGCAATCGACCTTGATCTTCGAGTGCACGGAAGACACCTGGCGGCGCGCCGGCCTTGATCAGGCCGACGAGGCAAGGAGCATCGCCTATCTGGAGGACCTGCTCGCCGACCACCTGGACGGCCACCGCCTGATCGAGAACCGCTCGACCTGGCGCAACTTCCCGATCGTCACCAACGACCGTTGGCACCACGACAACATCGTGCTGCTGGGCGATGCGGTGCACAGCGCCCACTTCTCGATCGGCTCGGGCACCAAGCTCGCCATGGAGGACGCGACCGCGCTGGTCGGCGCGCTCGACGCGCACGCGACAATTCCGGACGCGCTTGCCGCCTACGAGGCCGAGCGCCGGCCGGTGGTCGAGAGCACCCAGCGCGCGGCCAAGGTGAGCCTGATGTGGTTCGAGAACGTCGAGCGCTACTACCACGAGCTCGAGACCATCCAGTTCGCGTTCTCGCTGCTCACCCGTTCGCTCAGGATCAGCCACGAGAACCTGAAGCTGCGCGATCCCGCGTTCGTGCGCCGGGTCGATGCGTGGTTCGCCGAGAAGGCGGCCAACCAGGCGCGCGTCAACGTCGCCGCCGACCCGCCGCCGCCGCCGATGTTCACGCCTTTCCGGCTGCGCGATATGGTGCTCGCCAACCGGGTGGTGGTCTCGCCCATGTGCCAGTACTCGGCGGAGGACGGCACTGTCGACGACTGGCACCTGGTCCATCTCGGCAGCCGCGCCATCGGCGGCGCCGGGCTGGTGATCACCGAGATGACCGACACCAGCCGCGACGGGCGCATCAGCCCCGGCTGTGCCGGCATGTACCAGCCCCGGCATGTCGGCGCGTGGGCCCGGGTGGTCGACTTCGTCCACCGCTACAGCCACGCCCGCATCGGCCTGCAGCTCGCCCATGCCGGGCGCAAGGGCTCGACCAGGCGGCTGTGGGAGGGCATGGACGAGCCGCTGGAGGGCGGCAACTGGCCGCTGATCGCCGCCTCGCCGATTGCTTACGCGCCCGCCAACCAGGTGCCGAAGGCGATGGACCGTGCCGACATGGACCGCGTCAGGTGCGACTTCGTGCGCGCCGCCGAGATGGCGATCGAGGCCGGCTTCGACCTGCTCGAGGTCCACTTCGCCCACGGCTACCTGCTGTCGACGTTCCTGTCGCCGCTGACCAATGCGCGCAAGGATTCCTACGGCGGCAGCCTGGAGAACCGCATGCGCTACCCGCTCGAGGTGTTCGACGCGGTGCGCGCCGCCTGGCCCGCGGAGCGGCCGATGTCGGTGCGCATCTCGGCCACCGACTGGGCGCCGGGCGGGTTCACCGCCGAGGACGCCGTCGGCCTGGGGCGGGCGCTCAAGGCGCACGGCTGCGACATCGTCGACGTCTCCGCCGGCCAGGTGGTGTCGTGGCAGGAGCCCGAGTACGGGCGCCTGTTCCAGACCCCGTTCAGCGACCAGGTGCGGCTCGAGGCCGACGTGGCGACCATGACCGTCGGCAACATCTCGTCCTACGAGGACGTCAACTCGATCCTCGCCGCCGGGCGCGCCGACCTGTGCGTGCTCGCCCGCGCCCACCTGTACGATCCTTACTGGACCCGCCACGCCGCG